>JAJPXI010000076.1 GCA_021205585.1 Oscillospiraceae bacterium | reverse complement strand
GTCGCAAAATTTCTCGCCATCCGCTCTTGCCGATTTAATCAGTCCTTCCTTAAAAGGAAGGATGGCGGCCCGGGCCGCAACGAACTCATATTTGGAGCGTGAAAAAAGTATGTCTGAAATGAAAAAGCAGTGGGAGGAGACCACTCTGGCCAAGTCGCTGGCGAAAAGCGGCGAGCGCCGGGAGTCCTTCCGCGCCACCTCAACCCCCACCGAGCGACTGTACACCCCTGAGGATTTCACCGGGGATTATGAGGAAAAGCTGGGCTACCCCGGCCAGTTCCCTTTCACCCGGGGCGTGCAGCCCACCATGTACCGGGGCCGCTTCTGGACCATGCGCCAGTACGCCGGCTTCGCCACGGCCGAGGAGTCCAACAACCGGTATAAGTACCTGCTGGAGCAGGGGCAGACCGGCCTGTCCATCGCCTTCGACCTGCCCACCCAGATCGGCTATGACTCCGACGACCCCATGTCCACCGGAGAGGTGGGCAAGGTGGGCGTGGCCATCGACTCCCTGGCCGACATGGAAATCCTGTTCAAGGACATCCCCCTGGACAAGGTCTCCGCCTCCATGACCATCAACGCCCCCGCCAGCGTGTTGCTGGCCTTCTACATCGCCGCTGCGGAGAAACAGGGCGTCCCCGCCAATCTGCTCAAGGGCACCATTCAGAACGATATTTTGAAGGAGTACGCCGCCAGGGGCACCTACATCTTCCCCCCCGCCCCCTCCATGCGGCTGATCACCAACATCTTTGAGTTCTGCTCCAGGGAAGTGCCCAAGTGGAACACCATCTCCATCTCCGGCTACCACATCCGCGAGGCCGGCTCCACCGCCGCCCAGGAGGTGGCCTTCACCCTGGCCGACGGCATCGCCTATGTAGAGGCTGCCCTCCAGGCTGGCATGGACGTAGATGACTTTGCAGGCCGCCTGTCCTTCTTCTTCAACGCCCACAACAACCTGCTGGAGGAGGTGGCCAAGTACCGGGCCGCCCGCCGCCTGTGGGCCAAGATCATGCGCGACCGCTTCCACGCCAAGAAGGAGCGCTCCATGATGCTGCGCTTCCACACCCAGACCGGCGGCTCCACCCTGACCGCCCAGCAGCCGGACAACAACATCGTCCGCGTGGCTATCCAGACCCTGGCCGCCGTCATGGGCGGAACCCAGTCCCTGCACACCAACAGCCGAGACGAGGCCCTGGCCCTGCCCACCGAGGACTCCGTGCGCATCGCCCTGCGGACCCAGCAGATTGTGGCCTACGAGTCCGGCGTGGCCGACACCATCGACCCCCTGGCCGGCTCCTACTATGTGGAGTCTATGACCGACGAGATTGAGCGCATCGCCACCGAGTACATCCAGAAGATTGACGACATGGGCGGCGCGGTCAAGGCCATCGAGCAGGGTTACATCCAGCGGGAGATTGCCGACAGCTCCTATAATTATCAAAAGTCCATGGAGGCCGGCGAGCAGGTGGTCGTGGGCGTGAACAAGTTCCAGATTGAAGAACCCCCCGCCAAGGGCCTGCTGCGGGTGGAGGCCACCGTGGCCGACCACCAGATTGCCAAGCTGCACAAGATGAAGGAAGGCCGGGACAATGTGATTGTCAAGCAGCGCCTGGAGGCCCTGCGCGCCGCCGCCGCCACTGACGTCAACCTGATGCCCCTGATTCTGGACTGCGCCCGGGTGTACGCCACCGAGGGTGAAATCTGCAACGAGCTGCGCGCCGTGTTCGGCGAATATCGTCCTGTGGAGGTACTGTAACCATGAGTGAACAAAGCGAGAAAAAGATTCGCGTGCTGATCGCCAAGCCCGGCCTGGACGGCCACGACCGGGGGGCCAAGGTGGTGGCCCGCGCCCTGCGGGACGCCGGTTTTGAGGTCATTTACACCGGCCTGCGCCAGACCCCGGAGCAGATTGTGGCCGCCGCCATCGAGGAGGACGTGGACGCCGTGGGCATGTCCCTTCTCTCCGGGGCTCACAACTATCTGTTCCCCAAAGTGGTGGATATGCTCAAGGAGCAGGGCGCCGGGGACATCCTGGTGTTCGGCGGCGGCGTGATTCCCGAGGAGGACATTCCCGGACTGAAGGAGGCCGGCGTGGCCGAAATCTTCACTCCCGGCACTCCCACCGACGCCACCGTGGAATTTTTGCGCCAGCGTCTGGGTTAAAAAATGGGGCTGGACGTAGAGGCCCTGCTGGAAAAAGCCCAGCAGGGGGATAAGCGCTCCACCGCCCGTCTGATTTCCGGCGTGGAGGCCGGGGGGGAGGCGGCGGAAACGGTGCTGTCCAGGCTGTGGCCCCACACCGGCCGGGCCAAAGTCATCGGCATCACCGGCCCGCCGGGTTCCGGCAAGTCCACCATGACCGACAAGCTGGCAAAATACTGGCGCGCCCAGGGCCTGCGCATCGGCATCGTGGCCATCGACCCCACTTCCCCCTTCAGCGGCGGCGCCATTCTGGGCGACCGGGTACGCATGAGCGATTTGACCCTGGACGCCGGGGTGTTCGTCCGCTCCATGGGGACCCGGGGCCAGCTGGGGGGCCTGTCCTCCGCCTGCGTGGGGGCGGTCAATGTGCTGGACGCCTGCGGCTGTGACTTGGTGATTATCGAAACCGTGGGTGTGGGCCAGTCGGAGATCGAGGTGGTCAACGTGGCCGATGTGGTGGCGGTGGTCACCGTCCCCGGCCTGGGGGACGACGTGCAGGCCATCAAGGCGGGCATTTTTGAGATTGGCGATTTGTTCGTGGTCAACAAGGCCGACCGGCCCGGCGCGGACCGCACCGCCAGCGAGCTGCGCTCCATGCTCAGTCTGGAGGAGGACGAGCGCAAGCGCAGGATGCCCGTGCTGCTGGTCACCGCCGCCCAGAACGAGGGCATCGAAAAGCTGTGCCAGACCATGGAGCGGCTGTTTGACAGTATGCAGGAATCCGGCATGATTGAGCAGCGCCGCTCCGCCCGGCTGCGGCAGGAGCTGCTGACCTTAATCCAAGACGAGTTTGGCCGCCGGGTCATCAACCCTGTGCTGACCTCCCCGGCCTTCCAGGAGGACTTTGACAACTTCCTGGCCCGCCGGGAAAACCCCTACCTTTGGGTGGGGGATATGATGAATAAAATTACGGAAGGAAGATTGCTATGAACGTAACCCGCGTAGACCACATCGGCATCGCCGTGAAAAACCTGGACGAGATGGTCAAGTGGTATGAGGAGACCCTGGGCGTCAAGGCCCACGGCACCGAGATTGTGGACGAGCAGAAGGTCAAGGTGGCCTTCCTGCCCATCGGCCAGAGCGAGCTGGAGCTGCTGGAGGACACCACCGGGGACGGCCCCGTGGCTCGCTTCATCGAGAAAAACGGCGAGGGCATCCAGCACATCGCCCTGCGGGTGGACAACATTGAGGAGACCCTGGAGGAGCTGAAGGCCAAGGAAGTGCGCATGATTGACCAGACCCCCCGCTACGGCGCGGGCAACGCCAGCATCGCCTTTGTCCACCCCAAGGCCACCCACGGCGTGCTGCTTGAGCTGTGCGAGCGCAAATAAGGGAGGGCCGGGATGAGTACAACTGCGGATAAGCTGAACCAGTTAGAGGAAAAAACCGCCCAGGTGCTGGCCCAGGGCGGCCCCAAGGCCGTGGAGAAGCAGCACGCCAAGGACAAAAAGACCGCCCGGGAGCGCATCGAGCTGCTGCTGGACGAGGGCACCTTCACGGAGGTGGATCGCTTTGTCACCCACCGCTGCTCCAACTTCGGCATGGAGAGCAAGGTCATTCCCGCTGACGGCGTGGTGACCGGCTACGGCAAGGTGGATGGCCGCCTGGTGTTTGTCTACGCCCAGGACTTCACCGCCCAGGGCGGCTCCCTGGGGGAGATGCACGCCGCGAAGATCTGCAAGGTGATGGACATGGCCCTCCAGGCCGGGGCCCCCGTGGTGGGACTGAACGACTCCGGCGGGGCCCGCATCCAGGAGGCGGTGGACGCCCTGTCCGGCTACGGCCAGATTTTCTACCGCAACAGCCTGGCCTCCGGTCACATCCCCCAGATTTCCGTCATCATGGGCCCCTGCGCCGGCGGCGCGGTGTACTCCCCCGCCCTGACTGACTTTATCCTGATGGTGGAGAAGGAGAGCCAGATGTTCATCACCGGCCCCGCCGTCATCGCCTCCACCACCGGCGAGGAGGTCACCGCCGAGGAGCTGGGCGGCGCCGACACCCACACCACCGTCTCCGGCGTGGCCCACCTGTCGGCCTCCAGCGAGGAGGAGGTCATGGAGCAGGTGCGCGCCATTCTGAGCTACCTGCCCTCCAATGCCGACGAAAAGCCCCCCGTGCTACCCTATGAAAAAGGGGACGAGTCCCGCCCCGCCCTGGATACCGTGATTCCCGACGCGTCCAATATGCCCTACGATATGCTGGACGTTATCGAGCAGATTGCGGACGAGGGCACCTTCTTCCAGACCCAGCCCTACTTTGCCGACAATATCATCACCGGCTTTGGCCGGGTGGGGGGCCGCAGCGTGGGCTTCATCGCCAACCAGCCCTTCGTCATGGGCGGCTCCCTGGACGTGAACGCCTCCGACAAGGCCGCCCGGTTCATCCAGTGCTGCGACGCCTTTAATGTCCCCCTGATTAACCTGGTGGACGTGCCCGGCTTCCTGCCCGGCGTGGACCAGGAGCACAGCGGCATCATCCGCCACGGGGCCAAGCTGCTCTACGTCTACTCTGTGGCCGAAGTGCCCAAGATTACCGTGGTTCTGCGCAAGGCCTACGGCGGCTCCTATCTGGCCATGTGCTCCAAGGATTTGGGCGCGGATCATGTGTACGCCTGGCCCACGGCGGAAATCGCCGTCATGGGCGCGGCCGGGGCGGCCAACATCATCTTCAGCAAGGAGATTAAGGCTGCCGAGGATCCCGCCGCCGCCAGGGCGCAGAAGATTCAGGAGTACTCCGACCGATTCGCCACCCCCTATGTGGCCGCCGAGCGGGGCTTCGTGGACATGGTCATCCAGCCCTCCCAGACGCGCGCGCAGATTATGGAGGCCCTGGAGGTGCTCCAGAACAAAAAGCGGGAGGGCCGGGTGCGCGGCAATATGCCACTGTAAATCGGCTTTTTCCGTTCAAACAAGAGCACAGCTCTTTTGATGACACAATTTGGAAGGAGACTTACAAATGGGAATCATTCCCTATGCTTTGATGGCCTACGGCATGACCATTGTCATCTCGTTGCTGGTCGTCGCCATCATCGTTCTGACCAACAAGATCATGAATCGCAAAGGAAAGGAGGAGGAGCAGGATGGCTGAATTTTTGACTGAGCTGTTTCCCGGCATCAGTACCTTCTTCCTCCAGGCCCAGGAGAGCGGCATCGCCATTCCCATCGCCCGGCTGTTCCTGATCGCTCTGGGCTTTTTCCTGGCGTACATGGGCTTTAAGGGTACCCTGGAGCCGCTGATTATGGTTCCCATGGGCATCGGTATGATCGCCATCAACTGCGGCACCCTGATTTTGTCCGACGGCTCCATCGGCAACATCATCATCGACCCCCTGGTGTCCGACGCCACCGAACTAATCGACATCATGCAGGTCAATTTCCTCCAACCTGTATACAATCTAACCTTCTCAAATGGACTCATCGCCTGTCTGGTATTTATGGGCATCGGTGCCCGCAGCGAAATCAGCTTCCTGCTGGCCAAGCCCTGGTCCTCCATGATTATCGCCCTGTTTGCCGAGCTGGGCACCTTCGTGGTGCTGGTGCTGGGCGTGGCAGCCTTTGGCCTGGCCCCGGAGGAGGCGGCGTCTATCGCCACCATCGGCGGCGCCGACGGCCCCATGGTGCTGTTCACCTCCCTGATGCTGGCCCCGGAGCTGTTCGTCCCAATATCCATTATTGCCTACCTGTACTTATCCCTGACCTATGGCGGCTATCCCTACATCATCAAGATGATGGTGCCCAAGAAGTACCGGGGCATTGATATGTATGTGGACGTGCCGGAGGTCTCCCAGAAGTCCAAGTTCATCTTCATCGTCATCATCTGCGGGCTGCTGTGCCTGCTGCTGCCTGTGGCAGCGCCGCTGATTCTGTCCTTCTTCATCGGCATGGCCGTGAAGGAGGCCGGCATTTCCCGGTACACCTCTCTGCTGGAGAACGGCATCAGCTACCTGGCCACCTTCTTCCTGGGCCTGCTGCTGGGCGTGCTGTGCGAGGCGTCCACCCTGCTGGACCCCACCGTCATCATCCTGCTGATTCTGGGTATCCTGGCCCTGGCCATCTCCGCCATCGGCGGGTTGATTGGCGGCTGGGTTATGTACCTGGTGCACAAGAAGAAGGGGGAGGACTTCAACCCCGTGGTGGGCGTGGCCGGCGTGTCCTGTATGCCCTCCACCGCCAAACTGGCCCAACATGCCGCCCAGGAGGAGAATCCCTTCGCCATGATTCTCCCCGTGGCCATGGGGGCCAACATCTCCGGCGTCATCACCTCGGCCATCATCGCCGGCATCTTCGTGGCGACCATCAGCATGGTCGTGGTATAAGCAATCTTCTTTCCTTCGTAATAAAACCAGCCCGCCGCTCCTATGAGCGCGGGCTGGCTTTTTTTCCGGTCAAATAAAGGCGGCGAACAGGATTACCCTCAAGGGGTATGCCCGCGCCTTGCGGCGCTCCTGATCCTGCACTTTTGCGCCTTGTTTTGACGGAAATTTGACTTGCAATTCACTCTTGCCGCTCTGTGCGGTGTTGCCTAAAGAGGAATTGGCCATTCACACAGCGTTCTGCAACAAAATCTTTTGCCATCTGCTCTTGTCATAGTTATTAGAGGTTCCCACAAGCCATTTGTAATGTCTTGTTTAATCAGATTCCAGTATGAAAATAAAGATTGTCTTTTTCTTAACAATCCTTGCATTTACCCAGCTCCCTTTGCTATACTGAAATTACAGCCGCAGCGCCTGCGGCGGCACATCACAGGAAAGGGAGTTTTACAACATGGAAGTTAAGAATTTAACGGGGCGCCACCCCTTAAAGGACAAAGTGGCGGTTATCACCGGCGCCGGCTCCGGCATCGGCAAGTCCACGGTCAACCGCTTCGTGCAGGAGGGCGCCGTCTGCGTGGCCGTCGACCTGAACGGGGACAGCCTGGCGGCTTTGCAGGAGGAACTGCCCGAATACCGCAGCCAACTTAAGACCTTCCAGGCCAACGTGTCCAACAGCGAGGAGGTGGAGACCATGGTGGACTTCGCCGTCAGCGAGTGCGGCAAGATGGACATCATCTTCAACAACGCCGGAATCATGGACGGCATGCTGCCCATCGACGAGTTGGACGATGCCATGTGGGAGCGGGTCATGCGCATCAACGCCGGCGGCGTGATGTACGCCTGCCGCAAGGCCGTGCGCTACTATCTAGAGCGGGGCGAGGGCGGCGTAATCCTCAACACCGCCTCCCTGGGCGGCCTGTGCGGGGCCAGGGCCGGCCTGGCCTACACCGCCTCCAAATTCGCCGTGGTGGGCATGACCAAGAACATCGCCTTCATGTACGGCGACGCGGGCATCCGCTGCAACGCCATCTGCCCCGGCGGCATCAAGACCAACATCGGCGTGGGCCTGACGGAGCCCAGCAAGCGGGGCACCAGCCGCACCATGCCCGGCATGGGCCTGATGACCCGCCTGGGCGACCCGGACGAGATTGCGGCGGCCGCCGTGTTCCTGTCCTGCGATGCCTCCACCTTTGTCAACGGCGCGACCCTGACCGTGGACGGCGGCTGGAGCGCGTATTAAAATATTCAATAAAAAGCAGACTTTCTCCTAATTTGGGGAAATGAAATCATTTTTACAACGAATATTGTTACAGGCCGCCTGCAATTTTGCAGGCGGCCTTTTTTTCAAAGTTTCAAATATGGATTTATTCCAGCGCGGCGGTGTAGGCCAGGACGCCGTTGGCGATGCCCTGGGCGAGGGCCTGCTGGTAGGCGCTGTCGGTCAGCAGGGCCAGCTCCGCCGGGCTGCTAAGGAAGCCGGTCTCGATTAAAATCGCCGGCATAGAGGTCTCCCGGAGGACATAGTAGTCCCCGCTATCCGCCCCCCGATCCACCGCGCCGGTGGCGGCGATGAGGGCCTGCTGCACCGTCTGGGCCAGGGCGGCGTCCTCCGGCTTGTCCGGGTGGTAATAGATATAGATGCCCGTCCAGGTGGTGCTGTTCTCCAGGGCGTTGGCGTGGACGCTGACAAACAGCTCCGCCCCCGCGTCCTCGGCCAGCTCCACCCGCTCGGACAGGGAGACATAGCTGTCGTCCTCCCGGGTCATGAGGATAACGACCTCCTCCCATTCCGCCCCCAGGCCGAAGTCCTTCAGGGAATAACGCTGCAGCAGCTGGCAGGCGTACAGGGCCACGGCCAGGTTGACGTCCTTTTCCATCACGTCCTCCTCTGCCGACAGCGCGCCGGCGTCGTTCCCCCCGTGGCCTGGGTCGAGGACGATAACAAAGCTGGTATTCTCCGCTTTCTCCTGCTGCTCAGAGTCTGCGCTGAAAAGAGAATCCGGCGTTTCCTCCCCGCGGGCGCTCCAGAACAGCACAAAAACGCACAGGGCGGCGAGGATGGCCGCAAACAAGAGCACCCTGGGCAAAACAGAGCGCCTGCGGCGGCGGTAACGGCGGGAGTTGTTTGCCATAATGAAACCTCTCTTTGGCCTTGGCCCATAGGGCGGAACAGTCGTCTTGCGGCGGCGTCCCGCCGGGAAACAGTATAGCAGAATCCAGGCACCCTTTCAACCGATTTCGCGTTATTTTCCTTGTAACCGACGAAATTTTCAAAAGGACGCGCCAAAAAATCCCCCGCACGCGGGCGCACCCGCGTGCGGGGGATTCAGATGAAAACCGGCTCAGTCCTCCAGATCCAAAACGGTCTCGTTGACCAGTTCCGCCAGGGAGACGATGTCGCTGCGGCTGACGAACAGGCGGGCCTCGCCGTTCAGACTGACCAGGCAGCTGCTGCTGTCGTACTGGTAGAAGGTCAGCTCCACCTGGGGATAGTTCTCGTTGTCCTGATAGATGGTAAAGCTGATTTCCACCGTCCTGTCGGTGGACAGGCCGCTGCCGCTGCCGGTGGACGCCAGGGCGTCCAGGGCGTCCCAGATGGACGCGCCGTCCACCTCCGTCCCGTCCACGGTCCAGACGGTCTCATAGGTTTCCTCGGTTTCCTCGTCCTCGGAGTCCTCGTCTTCCACCAGCACGGTCTCCTTCAGGAAGGTGTAGGTCTCCCCGTCCAGGGTCACGTCCACGGAGCTGACGCCGTCCCAGTCCATCAGCAGGATGTCATCGGGCAGCAGATCCTCAGCGGTGGTGTACAGGGCCATGTCGCTGACGGCGGCATCCACCAGGTAGACCATACCGGAGCCGGCGATGCGGGCGTAGCAGGAACTGTCGGCGTAGTCGCCGATTTCCAGCGTGAAGGTCTCCTCCGACTCCACCGTTTCGGTAACGGCGTTTCCGTCGTCGTCGGTCTCGTTGGTCTCCACCTCAGTGGTGACGGTGTAGGTCACGGTGACGGTGGCGGCGGGGTCGTCCAGGCCGTACGGGGACAGATCCTGGGCGTCATAGTCCACGCAGGAGGCCCAGCTCAGGCCGGTAAAAGTTTCCAGCAGGGTTTCGGTCAGCTCGGTGTCCAGGGTGGTGTAGCCGTCCTCGCCGGACAGGAACCACACATAGCTGTCGCTGTACGCAAGGCCGCTGTCCTCCAGATAGACAATCTCCATGGACTGGCCCTGGGCGTCGATGGCCAGGCTGACCACATTGGACATGGAGGGGATGGACTCCGTGTCCACCAAATCGTACAGGCCGCAGGCGAAGCTGTCCAGCAGGGAGGCATCCACCATGTAGACGTTCCCGTCGCCGAGGGAGACGTACAGGGACTCCCCGGAGCTGCTCTCGTCCCCGATTTTCAGCACCACCTGGCTCTCCCCCTCCACCGTCACGGTGCAGGCCGGATCCTCCAGGCCGTATTGCTCATAGTCCTCCACGTTCTCGATGGTCTTGCTGGCCGCCAGGCCGTTCAGGGCGTCCAGCATATCCTCCAGACAGCTCTCGTCCAGGGGGAAGTCCTCGTCCTCCGTATAGGTCCAGTTTTCCCCGTCATAGGTGAAGCTCAGGCTCTCGGTGTACGTCCAGGACAGCTGGGTCACCTGGGAGGAATCCACCTCCAGGATGGTTACCGCCTCGTCCTCCTCCGTGGCCTGGGCGGAGTCCTTGGTCAGCTGGCTGATTAGCACGGCCGCGCCGCACAGCACCGCCAGGGCCAGCAGCAGCACGCCTAATTTCTTTCCCCGTTTCATCTATGCCGCCTCCTGACCCAAATGACAATGCCGATGGCCAGATAGACCGCCGGAATCAGGCCGATGGCCAGAACGCACAGCATGGTGCCGGCGCTGTCCGACATGGTCAGATACTCGGTGCTCAGGCTCTTGGCGTGGATGGAGATGCTGTCCTCCTGCTCGCACATCCAGTTCAGGGCGTTCAGGAACAGATCCTGGTTGCCGCCGGAGACGCTGCTGTTGGCGCTGTCGTCCAGCAGGTAGGCGGAGGAGACCCACAGGATGTTGCTCTCGGTGTCGTCGTCGATGGTGTCGGTGATGGCCACGGCCAGGGCAAAGGGCCCGTCGATGTCCCCGTCCTCCTTTTCGGTGGTGGTCATGGCGTAGCCGGCAATCTTGGAGTAGGCCGCGTCGGTGGTGGTCAGCAGCTCGGTCACGCTGACGCCGTCGGGCAGCTCGTCGGACACGCTCAGGCCCTGGGCCAGGGGCAGCAGCACATAGTAGCCGCTGTCAATCAGGGGGTCGGTGACGGTGTGGGAGGAAATCTCAGGCAGCAGGTAGTAGGGATAGCCCCAGGCGTAGTAGCTGGAGTTGCCCTCCAGCACGATGCCCTCCGAGGCTGTCACCCCGTACTCGGCCATCAGGGCCTCCAGGTTGGTTAGCTCCTCGTCGTCCAGGGGCTGGGTAATCAAAATCAGGTTGCCGCCGGCCTGGAGATACTCCAGCAGCGCGTCCTTCTCCTCCTCGGAGATGTCAGTGGTGGGGGCGTAGACGAGCAGGGCGTCGGCGTCCTCCGGCACGCTCCCCTCGGTCAGCAGGGACAGCTCCTCTACCTCGATGTTCTCCTTGCTCACAGCGCTGGAGAAGTCGTCGGACAGGGAGGACTCCCCGTGGCCGGTCAGGGTGTACAGCTTGGGGGTCACGCCGCTGGACACATAGCTGATGGCGGAGGTCAGCACGCTCTCCCCGTCGAACTCCACGTCATAGGAGCCGGTGTAATAGTAGTAGGTGTAGTCGTAGACATAGATGCTGTAATAGTCGATATACCGATAGTTGTCCCCCAACACCACCAGCAGGGAGTTGTCCTCGGCCTCGTCGGTCTGGCCGTAGGCCGTCAGGAAGGTGGGATAGACGTCCGGGTCTTTTTTCTCCACGCTGACATGGCTGCTCATGCTGGCGTACCGGTTCAGCAGGGACTCCACATAGTCGTCCTCGCTGCCGGAGCGGACGATCCAGTAAATGGTCACGTCCTCCTCCAGCCCGGCCAGGGTGTTCTCGGTCTGCTCGGAGATGGTGAACAGTTGGCTGGATGTGGCGTCCAGCTGGGTCCAGGACGCGGGCAGGGCGCCCACCAGCACGTTGATGACAATGGCGATGGCCAGCACGATGGCGGCGGCGGCCACGCTGTAGCCGCCCACCCGGAAGGTGCGGCTCTGGAAGGTGGTTTTCAGGCTCCTGCCATTGGTGTGAAACTGCGGCTTTTTCATTCACTCCACCTCTTTCTCTCCATGGACTGCACACTCAGGAACAAAAAGAAGCCCGCCACCGTCAGGAAGTACACCACGCCGGTGATGTCGAACACGCCGCCGTTGCCCTCGCCCACGAACACATAGAACCGCTCAAACAGGGACAGCTCGTCAATGATGGAGGGAAACAGCCCGGCGAACAGGGTGGAGTTGACCAGGTAGACCACCAACAGGGCGGCCTCCAGGACAATGCCCACCACCAGGCCGGCGAAGCTGCTCTTGGTCATCAGCCAGACGACCAGCGCCAACAGGATGATAACCACCGTCAGGGCCATGACCGAGCCGAAGGCCGAGGTGGACACATAGCCCGACAGGCTGGCCAGAAAGTAGTTCAGCAGCATCACGGCGAAGCACAGTCCGGCGGCCACCGCCTGGCTCTCGGTCAGGGAGGAGACGAAGGTGCCGATGGCCAGCAGGGCCGCCCCCAGCAGGAAAAAGCCCGCGATGGCGGAGAAGGCCGCCGGGAGGTAGACGTTGCCGTAGGCCGTCAGGAGCAGGGGATAAACGCACATAATCAAGGTGGGAATCAGCAGGATGCACAGCATGGCCATGTACTTGCCCAGCACCACCTTGGTCATGGAAATGGGCAGGGAGTAGAGCAGCTGGTCGGTTTTGGCCCGCTTCTCCTCCGCCAGCACCCGCATGGTCAAAATGGGGATGATGATGATGTACACAAAGCACATACTGCCGGGCACATACTCAAACAGGGTGGTGGCGTAGCTGATGTTGTACACCATCATGTAAATGCCCACAAACAAAAGCATGAACGCGCCGAACACATACCCGGTCACGCCGGAAAAGTAGGAGCTCAGCTCATGCCGAAATACCGCTTTCAATTCTCGTCCGCCTCCTCGCTTTCAGCCCCCGCCGCAATGTCCAGGGTCTCCGGGTCGATTTCCAGCTCTTCCAGGACGGGGCGGGGAATCTCGGCCTCCAGGGTGTTGTCCCCGTCCTCCGGCTCCTGGGGCGGGTATTCTTCCTCCTCCTCCGGCGCTTCCTCCGGCTCCCGGGGGGACTGGGGCTCGTTGGAGGTCAGCTCGATAAAGACCTGCTCCAGGCTGGCCCTGGCCACCGACAGCTCCAAAATGGGCCACCGGGCGTCGGCGAAGGCGAAGAACAGCTTCCGGCACACCTCGTCCCCGTCGGGCTGGTCGGTTCCCAGGCGGAGGCTGCACCGCCCATCCCGGGCGGAGAGGGTCTGGATCTGGGTCACGTCGTCCAGCCGCTCCAGCAGCCCCCTGGCCTGGGCCTCGGAGCACTCGGCCGTCAGGTTGACCGTGGCGGTGCCCGCCAGCAGGCTCTCCAGGTTTTCCGGCGTGTCGCAGGCCACCAGGCGGCCCTTGGAGATGATCAGGATGGTCTGGCAGACCGCCTGCACCTCGGAAAGGATGTGGCTGGACAGAATGACCGTGCGCTTTTTCCCCAGGGTGGTAATCAAATCCCGGATCTCGATGATCTGATGGGGATCCAGGCCCACTGTGGGCTCGTCCAGGATGACCACCTCCGGGTCCCCCAGCAGGGCCTGGGCGATACCCACCCGCTGCTTGTAGCCTTTGGACAGGTTTTTGATCAGCCGGTTGCCCATGGCGGTGATTTGGGTGACCTCCATCACGTGGTCAATCTGCCCGGCCAGTTCCTTTTCCGGGATGCCCTTGGCCCGGCCCACAAAGCCCAGATACTCCCGCGAGGTGCGGTCGGTATACAAAGGCGGCTGCTCCGGCAGGTAGCCGATAAGTTTTTTGGCCTGGAGTGCGTCCTCAAAAATGTCGTAGCCGTTAATCTTGACCTCCCCGGCGGTGGCGGCCAGACAGCCGGTCATGATGTTCATGGTGGTGGTCTTGCCTGCTCCGTTGGGTCCCAGCAGGCCGTAAATCTGCCCCTTTTCAATGGTGAAGGACAAATCGTTCACGGCCACCTGGCTGCCGTACTTCTTCGTCAGGTGCTTTACTTCAATCAAATCAAAGTCCCCCTTTTAAGATACTCTGGCCGCAGGGAAATTCCAGGAGCGCGGCCAAAGTACGCGCATATCCGCGCCGCGCGGTGTCAGGCTGCACGGCGCCACTGATATTGTAATGAATCACACTGAATGTTTTCTGAAAGAATCCGTCCAATTTGTAAACTTTTTGAGAACACGCCGCCCGTCCCCCCCCTGTTCTCCGCAGGCGGCAAAAGTTTTTTGCCCGCCTGTCATACGCCAACAGGCCAAACGTGGACAAAAGCCACGGGAAGCGCTGATTCTGTGCGTCTGCGGCATTGCCTGAAGGGGCGGTTCGCCAAGGTTTCGCCCATGCTTGACTTTTCGCGGTTTTATGGTAAAATGCTACTGTGCTGTTTGAACGGCACGAAACCTGTTTGAAATGGAGGAACCATGTATGAAAAAGAAAAACCTGCTGGCCCTGCTGCTGGCCCTGTGCCTGTGCTTCGCCCTGACCGCCTGCTCCGGCAGCGGGGACGGCGACAGCTCCGACGAGAGCGACCTGGCCTACGTCCAGGAGAAGGGCACCCTGGTGGTGGGCATCACCGAGTTTGAGCCCATGGACTACCAGGACGCCGACGGCAACTGGATTGGCTTCGACGCCGACGCCGCCACCGCCTTTGCCGAGAGCATCGGGGTGGACGTGGAATTCCAGGTGATCGACTGGGACAACAAGGTGCTGGAACTGGACGGGAAGACCATCGACGTGGTGTGGAACGGTATGACCCTGACCGACGAGGTTCTCAGCGCCATGGAGTGCTCCAACGCCTACTTTAACAACGCCCAGGTGGTCATCGTCTCCGCCGACGTGGCCGACCAGTATCAGACGGTGGACAGCTTGAGCGAGCTGACCTTCGCCGTGGAGTCCGGCTCCGCCGGGGAGGAGCAGGCCGAGGAATACGGCCTGACCTACACCAGCGTACAGGACCAGGCCACCGCCCTGCTGGAGGTCAGCTCCGGCACGGCCGACGCCGCCATCATCGACTTCCTGATGGCTGCCGCCATGACCGGCGAGGGCACCAGCTACGCCGATTTGACCTACACCGTCAGCCTGAACAGCGAAGAGTACGGCGTGGGCTTCCGCAAGGACTCCGATTTGGCCGAGGCGCTAAACACCTTCTTCTCCGAGGCCTATGCCGACGGCACCCTCCAGGAGATTGCCGAGACCTACGGCATCGCCGATATGCTCATCGAGCAGTAATCCTATACCCGACACCCGCCAAAAGCAGAGGACGCCCCGCCCTCTGCTTTTGAATATCGAGCTTTGGCCCGCTGTGCAGGTCAAAGCCCCTGAACAAAGAGAGGGGCAGTGGATGCCGCCATGTTTATAACTGTAGTCAACGCGCTGAACGAGGGCTTTTTGCAGACCCTGGAGCTGTTCGCCGTCACCCTGGTGGGGGCGCTCCCCCTGGGGCTGATTATCTCCTTCGGCTCCATGAGCCGGTTTTCGCCTCTGCGGTGGCTGACCCGGACGGTGGTGTGGATTATCCGGGGCACGCCGCTGATGCTCCAGCTGATTATCATCTACTACATCCCCGGCTACATCATGTCCGCCAACCCCTGGGGCAGCGGCGGCAGCGGGCGGTTTATCGCCTCCGCCGTGGCCTTCATTATCAACTACGCCTGCTATTTCTCCGAAATCTTCCGGGGCGGCATCCAGGGCGTGCCCGTCGGGCAGCAGGAGGCCGGGCTGGTGCTGGGCATGAGCCGGGGGCAGATTTTCTTCCGGGTGACGCTGCTGCAAATGATTAAGCGGGTCATCCCCCCCATGTCCAACGAGATCATCACCCTGGTGAAGGACACCTCCATCGCCCGCATTATCTCCATGCAGGAGCTGATCTGGGCGGGGTACGCCTTCCTGAAGGGCTCCCACGGCTATTCGGGTTTAATCTGGCCGCTGTTTTTCACCGGCGTGTACTACCTGCTCTTTGTGGGCATTTTGACCCTGCTGTTCGGCTATGTGGAACGCAGGCTGTCCTATTTTCGGTGAGGGGGGTGCTCTTATGTCCATTTTAACGGTGCAAAACATCAGCAAGCGCTTCGGGGACACCGAGGTTTTGAAGGACATCAGCTTCCAGCTGGATCAGGGCCGGGCCCTGGCCATCATCGGCTCCTCCGGCTCCGGCAAGACCACCCTGCTGCGCTGCCTGAACTTTTTGGAGCGGCCCAACAGCGGCACCATCTCCGTCCAGGATCAGGTGATTTTCGACGCCGCCAGCGCCGCCGCCCAGAAGGAGAGCGAAATCCGCCGCAAGCGCCTCCATTTCGGCCTGGTGTTCCAGTCCTTCAACCTGTTCCCCCAGTACACCGCCCTGGAAAACGTGACCCTGGCGGGCAGGCTGCTGGCCAGGGAGCAGGAGGATTTCAAGCGGAACAAAAAGGACATTTTCGCGGAAATCGACCGGAGGGGGGCGCAGCTGCTCTCCCAGATGGGCCTGGCCGACCGGGCGGAGCACTACCCCCACCAGCTCTCCGGCGGTCAGCAGCAGCGGGTGGCCATCGCCCGCGCCCTGGCCCTCCAGCCGGATATCCTGTGCTTCGACGAACCCACCTCTGCCCTGGATCCGGAGCTGACCGGGGAGGTGCTGAAGGTCATCCGCGGGCTGGCCGAGCAGCAGACCACCATGATTATCGTCACCCACGAGATGGCCTTCGCCCGGGACGTGGCCGACCAGGTCATCTTCATGGACGGGGGCGTCATCGTGGAGGAGGGGGACGCCCGCCAGGTCATCGACCACCCCAGCCAGGAGCGTACCCGGCAGTTTTTGTCCCGGTACGCCGAGCGTTGAGCCGCCGCCCAAGGGCAGAAGCTCTTTCGCCCCGTCGCAAAGCCCCGCCGCGTCAGCTTGAGTCCATAGCTGGCGCGGCGGGGCTTATCTGCGGTTCCCCCAAAGGGCTCCCTACAAGACGGCGGCGG
Organism: Oscillospiraceae bacterium; assembly: GCA_021205585.1. GTDB lineage: Bacteria > Bacillota > Clostridia > Oscillospirales > Oscillospiraceae > JAJPXI01. The sequence continues at coordinate 83 of JAJPXI010000076.1, read as the reverse complement.
CGTGGCGGGGGACGTGGCAGCCCAGGTTGACGGCGCAGGGCAGGCCGGCGATGTGGGTGCCGTAGGGCAGGATGGCCACCGAC
>JAJPXI010000231.1 GCA_021205585.1 Oscillospiraceae bacterium | reverse complement strand
CTGGGCCGAAAGATTCTGCCAGACGCCGCAGCCGCACTTAATCAGCGCTTCCTTAAAAATGGCTTGTTTGAATAGCCGCCACAGGCGCATTTAATCAGTGCTTCCTTAGAAACAGGCGTTATAATTGCAGCGGAGGTGGCGTGCGGATGAACCACACCCTTTTAATCGTGGACGACGAGCGGGACATGGCGCAAATGCTCCGCCGGTATTTTGAATGGAACGGATACGCCGTCATAGTTGCGGAAAACGGGGCGCAGGCGGTTGAAAAGGCAGGGAAGCAGCCTGATTTGATCCTGCTGGACGTCAATATGCCCGACCTGGACGGCGTCGAGGTCTGCCGGAGAATCCGGGATTTTGTCTGCTGCCCGATTCTCTTTCTGACCGCCCGCAATAGACGAGGCGGACAAGCTGCGGGGCTTCGCCGCAGGGGGCGACGACTATATCGTCAAGCCCTTTTCCCTGGACGAGCTGGGGGCGCGGGTGGCGGCCCACCTGCGCCGGGAGCAGCGGCGGCAAAATAAAGGAAGGACTGATTAAATCGGCAAGAGCGGATGGCGAGAAATTTTGCGACAAAAGAAGGCGCAAAAGTGCAGGCATACTGTATGTATGTCAAACTTTTGCAACGCACTTTTGGCGGAAATGTTCCACCAGCCGCCGCAGGCGCATTTAATCAGTGCTTCCTAAAGACTTGACCTCTGCCGGGCTGGATTTTACGAATGGATTGGGGCGCGCGCCGATGTTGCAGGAGAGCGAGATTCGCAGGAACTGTTATTACAAAAACTTTTTCAACCGGGGAAAAAGCATCTTTCAGGAGGACTCGGTGCATATGATCAAGCGGGAGGCGAAGGGTGAAACGTCCCTCTCCGTCTCCGCCCTGGTTTTTGGAAGCCGGCGCTCGCCTTACCGGGTTTCCCTGCTGCTGGAAACGGAGAAGGGAGAACAGGAGCAGTATATTACGGACTACGGCTGCGACTGCCCCGCCTTTGCCGAATACTCCGGCATGTGCAAGCACTGCGTGGCCCTGGCGCTGCAATACCGGGAAAGCGAGGAGCTTCGGCGTGAAAAAGAGAGGAAACCGGCCGCTCGCCAGCCCCGCGCCGCCCCTACCACCAGCCTTCTGGCCGCCGCCCTGGCCAGATACGGCGCTCCCTCCGCCAACCAGCTCTCCTCCGGCATCCGGCGGGGCACGGTGCATCTGGAGATGAGTTTGAAGCACGACTTTTTTGACCCGCGCTGGGTGATTTCCTGTCAAATCGGCGTAGGGCGGATGTACGTTGTGAAAAATTTGGTGCAGCTGGTTCGCAACGTGCTCCGGGGCGCGGATTACGCTTATGGGAAAAATCTTCAGTTTGTCCACGCCCCGGAGATGTTCGATGCCATGAGCCAGAAGCTGCTGCGCATCCTTGAGCAGGAGGTGCGCCGGATCTGCCCCGACGTGGAATCTGAGTACCTGAACGTTGGAACGAGTACGCAGTACCGCACCCTCCACTGCTCCGACGACGGCATGGCGCGTATCCTCGGCCTGTACCTGGGTGGAACCGTCACCCTGGACGGCAAAAGTTACCCAGTGGTGGAGGGGAACCCCCCGATTTCCATCTGCCTGTACCCCAAGGGGGACGCGGGGGCGGAGGTGAAAACGCCGCAGATTTTGGAGCTCTGCGCGGCGGACAACGGCTATTGCCGCTACCAGGACCGCATTTACCACTGCTCCCAGGGCTTTTCCGAAAATGCCATGCCCTTTTTCCGGCTGACCCGCCCGTCAGCCGGGGCCGGGCAGGGAGAATACCTCAGCCGGGAGGACTACCGGGCCTTCTGCGGCAACGTGCTGCCCCGGCTGGAGCCCTATGTGGACGTGCATCTGGAGCAGCTGGATTTGAGCGAGTATCTGCCCCAGACGCCGGAGTTCGCCTTTTACCTGACCGGGGAAGGGGGCGGGGTTTCCCTGCGCCCCGTGGCGCGCTACGGCGGCGCGGAGTACCCGCTGTTTCTGGCCGACGGCCGGGAATACCGCCGCCCGGAGCTGGAGGAGCCGGTGCGGGATCTGGTGAACCGCTACTTCCCACCTGCGGACGGCGATGGGAAGCGCCGGGTGCTGAGCGACGAGGACGGAATTTACGAGCTGGCGAAAACCGGCATGGACGAGCTGCGTCAGGCCGGAGAGATTCTGGTCGACGACAGTTTGCGCACCCTGCGCTTGAAGCCCGCGCCCGCCGCCCATGTGGGCGTCAGCCTGGCCGGCGGCCTGTTGGATATCGAGATGACGGTGGACGAGCTGCCCCCGGAGGAGCTGGAGCGCCTGCTCCACGCCTACGCGGTCAAAAAGCGGTATTACCGCCTGCGCGGCGGGGAATTTCTCAGCCTGGAATCCGGCGCTCTGGCGGTGCTCTCGGAGCTGTCCCAGGCCGTGGGGATGGACGGGCAGGCCCACGCCCAGGTTCCCGCCTTCCGCGCTCAGTATGTCAATGCTCTGCTGAGCGAACAGGGTGCGGGCGTTGAGCTGCAGCGCTCCACGGATTTTAAGCGCCTGGTGCGGGATCTGCGGGATTACCAGGACAGCGACTACTCCGTTCCGGAGGCGCTGAAGGCCACCCTGCGCAGCTACCAGAAGGCCGGGTTCCGCTGGCTTTGCACCCTGTCCGCCTACGGGCTGGGGGGAATCCTGGCTGACGACATGGGGCTTGGCAAAACCGTCCAGGCCATCGCCCTGCTGCTGCACCTGGGCGGCCCGGCCCTGGTGGTCTGCCCAGCCTCCCTGCTCTACAACTGGCAGGCGGAGCTGAACCGCTTCGCCCCCGCCCTGCGGGTGCAGCTGGTGTCCGGCGGGGCGGCGGGGCGGAAGAAGCAGCTGGAGGCGCAGGCGGACGTGTTCGTCACCTCTTACGACTTGCTCCGGCGGGACGTGGAGCTGTACGGCGAGCACACGTTCCACTGCTGCATTTTGGACGAGGCCCAGTACATCCGCAACCCCGCCACCAAGGCCGCCAAGGCGGTCAAGACCATCCGGGCCGAGCACCGGTTCGCCCTGACCGGCACCCCCATCTCAAATCATCTCAGCGACCTGTGGAGCGTGTTTGACTTCTTGATGCCCGGCTACCTCTACGCCTACCCCCAGTTCCGGGAGCGGCTGGAAGCTCCCATCGCGGAGGGGGACGGGGCGGCGCTGGAGCGGCTGCAGCGCATGAGCGCGCCCTTCATCCTGCGCCGGAAAAAGGAGGATGTGCTGCGGGAGCTGCCGGAAAAGGTGACGAGCGTGCGCTATGTGGAGATGACCCGGGAGCAGCGCCTGCTCTACACGGCCCAGGAGCAGCAGCTGCGCCAGCGGCTGCTGGAGACCAGCGAGGAGGACGTAAACCGGGATCAGATTCAGTTCCTCGCCGCCCTGACCCGGCTGCGGCAGCTGTGCTGTACGCCGGAGCTGTACCTGGAGGGCTACCGCGGCGGCTCCGGCAAGGTGGACGCCTGCATGGACCTGCTGGAGGAGGCCAGGGAGTCCGGGCACCGCACCCTGGTCTTTTCCCAGTTCACCACCATGCTGGAAGCCCTGTGCGGCCAGGCCGAGCGGCGGGGCATCCGCTATTTGTACCTGTCCGGGAAGGACTCCAAGGAAAAGCGCCGGGATATGGTGGCGGCGTTCCAGTCCGGGGAGTACGACGTGTTTTTCCTCTCCCTGAAGGCCGGCGGCACGGGGCTGAACCTGACGGCGGCGGACCATGTGATCCACTTCGACCCCTGGTGGAACGCCGCCGCGGAGGACCAGGCCACCGACCGGGCCCACCGCATCGGGCAGGACAGAACCGTGTTTGTCACCAAGCTGGTGGCAAAGCAGTCCATTGAGGAGCGCATCGTCGCGCTCCAGCAAACCAAGCGGGAGCTGAGCGACCAGGTGATTTCCGGTGCCTCCGCCGACGGGCGGGTCACGAAGGAGGCCCTGCTGGAGCTGCTGAGTGAGCCCAGGTAGGCGGCCCGCCGCCCTCAACATAAAAATGCCTGCGGTAGGAGGGGCCGTAAGGAACGCCGCCACGTAAAAATCTTTCTTTACTGTCTGCTTGATAGGGGGGTGCTTCAGGATTCACCAGAGCGCGGCGTTCATGAGGAAGAAAGTTGGAACATTGCCGGCGATCTGCAGGAACTGGCGGCGTAGAGCATGATAACATAATCCGGCTGCAGCTCTTGAATTTCCGCGTATAAATCGTCGGTGTAATAGCGCAGATCGATGGTAATCAGTTCCCCGCACTGCAGGGCCAGGAAGGGAGCGAGCGCGCAGGAAAAGGAGTCCCGGATGAGTACCACCCTGACCCCGTCGGGCAGGAGATTGTTGACCATGATGGCCTTGCCCCAGTCGCCGCCGGAGTAGTAAGTATAAGGGTTGCTGGTGAAATAGTCCGTCTCCTCCAGCCGTTCAGAAAAACACAGGGCCTCATTAAAGGTTCCCGTGCGTTCCAGGGAGCGTTCCGGGATGAGGTAAGTAAAAGAGGTTTCAAACAGGGGGGTAAATACGGTGAAATCGTCCAGCCCCGCGTACAGGCTGCCCACTCGCTTGCCCTGGCTGCCCAAAAACAGGCCTTCATAGACCGTCGCTTTATAGTTTTCCTCCAGCAGTGCCTCCCACTGGACGGAAAAGCCGTACTCCCGCTCCAGGAACTCCATCAAAACGCCGCAGGCAAACAGCGCGCCCTCCGGTTTCCAGTGGTGGTCGGTGGTGAAAAAATAGCCGCTGTAGTCCCCAAGTTGGGCGAAGGTTTCCCGCAAATCCAGGGCGGCAGTGCCGCCCGCCTCCACCGTGGACAAAAAAGCGTCTCCGATGGCGTTTCCGTAATCCTCTACTCCGGCGGGCATTTGGGCCTCCTCTACAGAGAGCTTGGTGGGAGCCACAACAGTCAGAAAAGGTATGCCGTCCTGCTCCAGCCGTTGGGCAAAGGAGACGGTGGCCAGGGCGTTTTCCGTGGGGTCCTCAAATTCTGTAATGACGGCAAAGGTCAGCTGCCCGTTGGAGAGCTTGGCCACGGGGTATCCGCTGGAGTCGTCCACATAGCGCCGCCCGGCCAGCCGCTGAATGCCGCCGTAGAGTTGGATAAACCAGTGGTTGTAGTCCAGGTCTTCGTTAAAGGCGCTCTCACTGTTTTCCAGGACAAAGGAAATTTTTTCGGATATAGGTGCGTCATCGGAGAGCTGGGATTCATATTCGCTTTTCAAGGTGCCACCGGAGCAGTGGATGCCGTAGGCGTGCAGTGCCACCATGGCGAGCAGGAAGCCAAGAAACAGCCCAGCGAATACGGAGTTGGCGGTTTTCAACGGGCAGCCCTCCTAAAAATTAAAATAAATGAAGGGGTTATAGGTGCCCTTCACCAAGTAGGTTCCGGCGGCCACCAAGGCAGTTAACAGCAGCACGGAGGACAGGGTCTGGAAAACGGTAAAATATCGGCGGCTTGACAGCTTATCCCGCAGCCAGGCCGCAGAGGGAACAGCGAACAGTATCCCGGCCAGCAGGACCGGCCAGTTTTCCCTAATGTAAAACAGCGCTGCGGATTCAAACCCACCGTTGGCCCCGAACAGGGCCAGCAGATATCGGCCGGCCGCCCCGATGTCCTCCGCCCGAAACAGCGTCCATGCCAGGATAACCGCCAAGAGGGTGTACCCCCGCTGCAGCGGAGCCGACCATCTTTTCCCTAAATACAAATTTTTCTCCAATAAAATGATAGCCAAATAGAACATTCCCCAGCATATGAAGGTCCAGGCGGCCCCGTGCCACAAGCCGGTCAGAAGCCAGACCATACACAGGTTTCGAATATGTTTCCACCGCCTGTCCACCCGGCTGCCCCCCATGGGGAAATAGACGTAGTCCCGGAACCAGCCGGACAGGGAGATGTGCCACCGGCGCCAAAATTCTGAAACTGATTTGGACGCATAAGGCCACATGAAGTTTTCCGAAAATTCAAACCCCAGCATTTTGCCCAGGCCGATGGCCATGTCGGAGTACCCGGAAAAATCGTAATAAATTTGCAAGGAATAGCTGACGGCACCCAGCCAAGCGAAAGCGGCGGCGGGCGCCTGGGCGGAAAAGGCGGCATCGGCGATGACCGCCAGCTGGTTGGCCAGCAATATTTTTTTGCAAAAGCCGATGGACAGCCGCCGGGTTCCCTCGGCGAACCGGCTCCAGGTTTCCTCCCGGCTGGAAATCTGGCCGGCGAAGATTTCATAACGGACAATGGGCCCGGCCACCAGTTGGGGGAAGAAGGCGATATACAGGCCCACGTTCAGGGGGTTCTTCTGGGCTTCTCCCCGGCCACGGGCGATGTCGAACACGTAGCTCATGGCCTGGAAGGTAAAAAAAGAAATCCCGATTGGCAGGGCAATGTCTGGCACGGCCAGTTCAAAGCCCAGGAGCATCAGGTTGTTCACAGTGAAGTTCAGATATTTGAATACAAACAGGACGGACAGGTTGGCCGCAGCCGCGCAGGCAACGGGCAGCTTAACCGACCCCCCACCGTTCCGCGCCGCCGCCGCCCACAGGCCGAAGCCGTAATTCATCAAGATGGACAGCAGCATCAAAAAAAAGAATTTCGGCTCCCCCCACCAGTAAAAAAACAGAGAGGCCAGGAGCAAAAACACGTTCTGCCCAGCAACCCGTTTGCGCAGGAGACCGTAGTAAATTAGCAACACCGCCGGAAGGAAGGCGAATAAAAAAATAGAGCTTGAAAACAGCACCGGTCTTGCCCCCTTTCGATAAAGGCACCGCAGCCCGCTTTGTGCGGTGGTGCCGAAAGCCCCTTGGACGCGGCTGTGTTCCCAGATTTCCAGGGCGGCGGGGAAACGCGGCTTCTTCTCCTGTCTACTGGCTATTCTACCATGCGCCTCTTCCATTGTCAACCATGCGCCCGCCGCCAAACCTTATACTCTCTTCGGATTAAAATGTCCCATTTTAATCTGAAAAGAGTGTCAGAACCGGGGCATCTTGACGAAGAGCATCCCGATGCTGCAAACCACGACCGGGACGACCAGGATGGCGGCCATGATGATGATGCTCATGTAATTCAGGTTGAACGAGTCCAGCACGATGCCGGAGAAGGAGGAGATGCCCGCGCCCAGGGCCATGGACAGGTTGGCGATGCCGTAGTTGACCGAGTAGTGCCGCCCGCCGAACACCCGCTTGATGGAGGCCGAGTCGGTGGTGCTGGAGCCGCCGTAGGCCAGGCCGCCCACCACCAGGCCGATGACAATCAGCACCGGGGAGGACAGCAGCCCGCCCACCACCAGCAGGGCGATGCTCAGGGTCATGGTCAGCCCCACGGTCAGCATATCGGGCCGCAGGCCCACCTTGTCCAGATAGAAGCCGGTCAGCAGGCTGCCCAGGCCGTTGGCGGGAGAGATGAGCATCCCCGCCAGGGCCACGCCGCCAAAGGCCACGGCCATGTTGGCCGAGTGGTCCAGCAGGATGAAGCCCACCGCCCGCATAAAGCCGTTCCAGAACAGCAGCAGCCAGAACACCCGCATACGCACCATCATGCGCGGGGCGATGCCCTTGCTGTTGGTCACCACCTTCAGCTCCTGGTTGGCGGGCAGCTTCCAGGAGCGAGGGTCGGCCAGGGTCAGCATGGCGCATACGAACAGCCCCACGCCGATGGTGGCCACGGTGTATTTCACGCTGGCCGCGCCGAAGTAGCCCTGGTAGAAGGCCAGCAGCCTTTCGGTCACGATGGCCAGCAGGAAGGAGCTCATGCCCAGGGCCATGAAGGACGCCCCGGAAATCAGCCCCGTGTGGGCGGGGAACCAGGGCTGGGTGCCGGTCTGCACCACGTTGATGCCGATGCCCACCCCGAAAGAGCAGAGGATGCCGAACAGCACCAGCACCATGGCGTAGCTCAGCCCCGGCATATGGACGGGCAGGAAGGCGAAGCTGCCAAACCCAATCAGCTGCATCACCGACAGGCAGAAGTAGAGCAGCCGCAGCGGCATTTTTTCCGCCAGCCGGCCCCCCACCAAAATGCCCGCGCAGATGCACAGGTTATGTACGCCAAAGACGATGGACAGCATCCCCTCCGTCCAGGTGGGGAACAGCTCCAGCAGGGGGGCCCGGAAGACCGCCCAGGTAAACATTGCGCCTAAAATAAAATTCCCAACGATGCCCTCCAGCGCCACGGGCCACAGATGGGTGCGGGTCGTTCTCGTTTTCATGCAAACTCTCCTGTTCATAGGATTGCGCCGTAAGCGTACTCTTATTATACAAAAGATAAAAGATAAATCAAGCGGCCCCGAAAAAAATAGCAATCCGCCCAAACCCGCAGGGGAAAAGCGGGAGAAAAAGTGGGGAAAAAGACGATTCCCGCCCTGCGAAAAGGATGCCGGCGGTTTTTATGGGGCGCCGCCGGCGGCTTTTGAAATTCCTTTCTTTTTGAGACGCCGGCAAACGCCGTATCCAAGAACCGACAGGAGCGTTATGACAGATATGAAGATTGCCGCCCGCCAGAGGAACGGGAAGTGGTACCGCACCTGTACCGTCCCCGCGTAATTTGCCGGTATTTCAACGGCGATTCTGTTGTTGTCGCCGCAGGAGACGGCAAGCTCTGCCCCGGCCCCGTCATAAGCGCGGTAGTTGTCGTAGCAAATCATTGGCAGAAGCACCGTTTCAGAAGTATCGGAGGCGTTTTGCGCATAGAAAACCGCCGTCGTGCCGTCCCGCTCATAATCGGACACGGTAACAGCGTCCTCGTTATAAATCAGCGCCGCATAGTTATACTCCGAACTGATCGACGATACTAACAGGTATTCGCCGGCCCCAATGCCCATATTATATGAATACGAATTGTTTGAACATGTGGCGAGCGTGCTTGTCCGCAGCTGGTCGGCATAAATCTGCCCCGTATTGACGCACAGCGCCGCCGCAACCGCAAACAGCGCAAGGGCGGGGGTGTACTTCTGAATTGAAAATTTCTCCATGGAGCCGACGGCGTACGCCGTGCAGTACGTCCCAAAAAGCGTTGCGAATACCAGCCACCTCCACGGGAACTGGTACACCGTCAAAAGGGAGTACAGCGTTTCGGGCAGAAAATCCAGCGCGTTGTACGGCATTTCCCTGAGCGACAGAAGCAGGGTGGCCAGCGTAAAAGCAAAGCACAGCTTTGAAAAGGTGAAAACGGGGGATTTTGTATGGGCTTTCCTGCCCCTGACCAGGCAAAATACATACAGGATCAGGCCCAGGGTGATGGAAAAACCGATCGAGAAGGACATTTCATTCCCCGCAGTATTCGAGACGCTGCTCTGTTGAAAATTATCGACGATGACATTGAACAGCTGCACCAGGTATGTGCCGTGCCCCTGGATGTAATTTACCTTGTCTTTTACAGCCAGATTCATGGAATACGAGTCGATAAACGGAACCAGGGACGACAGGTTGATTAGAAGAGTCAGGCCCGCAGCTTTACACAGCGCGGCCATCCGGGTTTTCTCCAAGGTCTTTTTCAGGTTAACAATACAAAAAGCGACGAGAAGCAGCGCGCACATCAGCGCCGTGAGCGTATGGGAGAGGAAAACTCCGGTGAACCCGGCGATGAGGGGGAGGTATTTTTTCAGCGTGAGGGTTTCGCCGCGTTCCGCCGAGTATATATTGTAAACCCCAAGGATGACCAGGGGGAGGAAAGTCTGCGCTGTAAATTCGCCCAGAGCGCTCCTTGTGAAAATATTGGTCAGACGAACCGCGCTGAGCGTATACAGGGCAGCGCAGAGCAGGGCCGGACGTGCCTTTTTGAAGATTCTAAGGGAGGAACCATACATAATCAGGCAGGTGGCGACGGAGAAAAGGATGATATACACATTGTAGGAGAAGGTCAGGGAAAAACCGCAGCAGTATAAAACCGCCGGGAGGTACAAAAAGACCTGTCCGTAAAACAGCGGGTTGGCATATCCATATCCGTTCAGAGCGGTAGAAAAAATCGCGGGGAAATAGTTCCCCTGTTTCAACTCATCGGCCAGGCAGACGATTCTGTTCAGGTGAAAGGTAATGTCGTGGCCGCTGTAAACGAAATTCGCAAGGAAAGGAAGCGCGGCCGCCAGGCAGATCAGGCACAGGATTCCGTCTTTCATTCTAAAAATTCCGCGCCCAAAGCTGAGAACGGCGGCATCCAGCAGGAGAAAGAGCAGCGCCATGATTGCCAGCAGCACATATTTGTAAACGACGATTTCAGATAGTTCAATGGAATAAATCGAAAGCGTCCCGGCGCCGTTATACAGAATGGACAGGGACATATCCTCCAGCGCAACAGGGGAATTAATTTGCACTGTCTGGCTTTCTTCCGTGAGGGCGTCCCGGAGACTTAACTGGTTGAAGGCGCAGTATGATGTGCCGTGTTTGGCGCTGTTCAGGGTCAGGCTACCCGTGCTGTTGGCCAGGCTGTCCTCCGGGTCGTCCGCCGTGTCGGAGGCATAGGAGATTGTAACATTGTATGCGCCGGGGTATAGCTTGAAGTCGTCCACAGACAGTATTTTTATGCTGTCCACAGCATCTTCATTTGTAATTTCATAATAGGATTCGTCATCCGTCTGTACCAGCTGTACGTCGCTGTCCAAAACCGTAAAATCGGAGGCCGTAAAAGCCAGGTTATAGGCGGGGCGCAAACATTGCGAGACGATCCACGCCAGGATAAGAACCTCGACCACGCAGATGGCCCCGAACACAGGGTGCCGTTTCATGCGCCTGCATAAGTTCCGAAGCCCGGCGGTTTTGGGCGACTGGAGGAAACGAAGGCCCGCCCATCTCAGCCCCTTTTCAGCGAAAGGCTCCGCCAGCGCGAAAGCCATGGAAAGCGCGGCATATTTGACAGCAAAAAGAGGGTAGTGGTTGAGCTTGAGAACCAACTGGCCGTGATTATGGACGATGAGATTCAAAACAAGAACCATCATGCCGTTTAGAACAATCCAGGAAATGACATATGCTATCACGCGCTCATATAAACCCTTGCGGCTATGCGCGGCCTTTTCCCTTATGATGGCCAGCAGCAATGGCGGAATACAAAGACACAATATCGCAGCCATTCTCTCTCCCCTTTGACGGGCCATGCCTTTTTTCCAAAAATCCGGCGCCCATTTCACCTCAAAATAATACCACAAAAACGCACCGCCGTCTATGAGGAAATCAACTAAAATATAACGCGGTTTTATTTCTTTTTCAGCGAAATTCGGTTTTATACTGATTCTCACGAAAAAACGCAAATGCGCTTTTTGTAATGCACAGCGCGTTGAGAATCGTAAGAGGCGGGATTTTGAAGGCACAGCCTTCAAAATCAGGCTGTGCGCCAGCCATATTCTTCATATCTTTTTTATGAAGAATCAGTATTACACAGGCGCGGGAGGCGTTTTGCGGGAAAATAGATCCTCTGCCCCCCTTATGGTGGGAACAGGCTGCCCGCCGCCAGCAGGCTTTCGGCCATCAGGGGGCACCGGCCCGTGACCACGATTGCCTGTTCCATCTCCGCACCCCGCCCTTCCCCGGTCAATGTATGCGGGGGCCGCGGAAGGAATACCGCCCCGGGAAAATCGCGGCGGGGCCTTGCGCGTTCAGGAAGGATATGCTATACTTTTTACAACACAGAAAGGGGGGGCGCGTATGGCCGGGCCGTCAAAGCGGCTGGTTGCCCAAAATAAAAAAGCCTACCACGATTATTTTGTGGAGGCCCGGTTTGAGGCCGGCATCGAGCTGGCGGGAACCGAAGTCAAATCCATCCGCAAAGGGAACGTCAATCTGAAGGACTCCTACTGCATCATCAAGGACGGGGAGATCCGCGTCCACGCCATGCACATCTCCCCCTATGAGCAGGGGAATATTTTCAACAAGGACCCCATGCGCCCCCGGCGGCTGCTGATGCACAAGCGGGAGATTCTGCGCCTGTTCGCCAAGGTCAGGCAGGATGGCTACGCCGTCGTCCCCCTGTCCCTGTACTTTTCAGGCCCCAGGGTCAAGCTGGAAATCGGCCTGTGCAAGGGCAAGAAGCTGTACGACAAGCGGGACGCCGCCGCCGCCAAGGACGCCCGCCGGGAGATCGACCGGGCCATGAAATCCAGGGGAAGAACTGGTTAAAGGCAACACCGCAATTCGCTCTGCCGCTCTGTACAGTGTTGCCTGAACCAAAATCTTCTGCCAGCCGCTCTTGCCGACTTCATCAGCGGTTCCCTAATTGTCGCCGACGGTTTCCTCGCCGTCGGCGGTTTCTTCGCCGTCGGCGGTTTCCTCGTCGTTGGCGGTTTCCTCGCCGTCGTCATACGCCTCGCTGTTTACAAAGCGGTAGAGAAAGCTGACCATCTGTGCCCGGGTGCATGGGCTGGAGGGGCTGAAGGTAGTGTCGGAGGTGCCTGCGGTAATGCCGTAATAATACGCCCACACAATCGCGGCGTAGGCATACCCGCTTTCATCGACGTCTGTGAAGGGAATTTCTACAGAGAGTTGTTCGCCCTCGGCATAGCGGTACACCATGGCGATGGCCTGTTCCCGCGTAATGGCCCGGTTGGGGCCGAAGGTGTCCTCGCTGAAACCGTAAGTAACCTCGTTTTCATAGGCCCAAAGCATGGCCTTATAGTAGTATGTCCCGGTGTCGGTCACGTCGGTAAAGGGGTTCTCCGTCCCCTCCGGCTCCGGTTCCCCGGCCAGCCGCCACAGGAAGGTGACAAACTGGGCCCGGGTACAGGGCTGGCCGGGACTGAAGGTCGTATCGGTGGTGCCGTAGGTAATCCCATTTTTCAAGGCCCAGAAGACCGCGTCATGGTAATAGTCCGACTCGCTGACGTCGGAAAAACCGATTTCCACCGTCACAGAGACCCGCTCGCTCTCCCCGGACTGGCTGACGCCCTGGCAGGCGATGATCCGATAGGTATAGGTGCCGTCCTCCGTCACCGTGTCCGTATAGGTGGTCACGCTGCCGCCGGAGACGGTTCCCGCCAGGGTGTAGGCGCTGGTCGTCCCGGATGCGCGGTAGATGTAATAGGCATCGGCCCCGGCGCTCTGCGTCCAGGTCAGCGTGATGGAGCCGTTGGTGGACGTGGAGGCCACGCTCAGGGTGGGCGTTTCCAGGGTGGTCGTGGTCCAGCCCAGGTTCCGGCAGTATGTATAGGTGCGGTAGCGCCGGAGCAGGTAGAGGGATTTGCCCAGCACGCTGTCCGTCAGGGTGGCGTTATAGATGGAGAGCAGCGTCACCTCTTCAAAGCTGCCCTGAGTCTCGGCGGCGGAGGTGGCGATTCGTTTGGACGCCCCGGAGCCGCCGTTGTTCTCTATGTCCGCAAAATAGACCAGCGCATCGGCGCTGACAATGCCCAGGGAGATGCCGTGTTCAATGTAGTTGGTCACATTGGCGGCGGCCAGGGCATCCTGGGCGGCCTGGCCTTCCGTTGTTTGCAGCAGAGCGGAAATGGCCGCCTTTTCCGTGCTGTCCACCGTCCGGGAACTCCAGGCGTAGGAGGCGGCGCTGACAATCTCGTTGTACAGCTCCTCCCCCAGAAGTTCAAGGGCCTGCTCGGCGTTGGCCTCGCAGATGGTTTTCAGCAGGCTCAAAGCCCGGTTGCCGTGCCACTGGAGCTTGCCCACGCTGACCGCCCCGTTGTCGTCCGCGTTGACCGAGCCGTAGGAGCCCTCGTTGGTGTAAATGATTGTCAACGCGGCATTTAAAATTTCCGAAAAGTCCCGATTCGCATCCGCCGACGCCGTAGCGGGCAGCAGCCCGGCGCACAGGCACAGCGTTAAAACCAGCGCCAGCCCCTGTTTCCATCTTTGCCTCATCCGTGTATACCGTCCTTTCATTTGTTCGTGTGTTTCAGGTGGTGTCGAGCAGAGGAAGTTCCGGCAGCCGCGGATGGACATGGCGGTATGCTTCGCTTTGCGGGTATCTGGCCGGCCCGCCGGGCCGACCTTTTCTTATACTTAGTATCCCATAAAACCGCGTCTCTGTCAAGGACAAAATAATATTAAAATTTGATTGGTTATGTAAACCGATTCCACATTTCCTCCGGAACACGGCATCCGTTTGAGCGGCCCTCCGCTGGGCAAGAGGAAAATGCCGTGACGGATGCCACAGCAGAGAGACAAATTTAAGGAAGGACTGATTCAATCGGCAAGAGCGGATGGCGAGAAATTTTGCGACAAAAGAAGGCGCAAAAGTGCAGGATCAGGAGCGCCGTAAGGCGCGGGCATACCCCTTGAGGGTAATACTGTTCGCCGCCGTCTCCCGGCCAACATAGTTGTCCGGCTTACGCTAAAAATATGCCACTGGCATATTTTCTTAACGCTGCAGCGCTGCGGTTTCAAACTTTTGCAACGCGGTTCTGGCGGAAATTTGCCGCAAGGCGCCGCAGTCCGCTCTGTGCGGTGTTGCCTTTACTTATCCAGGCTTTTCATCGTCGGGAAGAAGATGACCTCCCGGATGGAGTCGTTGTTGGTCAGGAGCATGACGCAGCGGTCAATGCCGATGCCCAGGCCGCCGGTGGGGGGGAGGCCGTACTCCAGGGCGGTGATGTAGTCCTCGTCCATCATGCCGGCCTCGGCGTCGCCCTTGGCCCGGAGTTCCATCTGCTTCTGGAAGCGGCAGCGCTGGTCGATGGGGTCGTTGAGCTCGGAGAAGGCGTTGCCCATCTCGCTGCGGCAGATAAACAGCTCAAACCGCTCGGTCAGCCGGGGGTCGGCCGGGGAGCGCTTGGCCAGGGGGGAGACGTCCACCGGGTGCATGGTGATGAAGGTGGGCTGAATCAGCTGCTCCTCCACCTTCTGGTCGAACACCTGGTAGAGGGCGTTGCCCCAGGTTTTGTCCGCCGTCTCCGGCAGCTCCACGCCGACGGCGGCGGCGGCGGCCACCGCCTGCGCGTTGTCCGGGATGGCCATAAAGTCCACGCCGGTATACTGCTTCACCGCCTCGGCCATGGTCAGCCGGGGCCAGCCGGGGGTCAGGTCGATGTCCTGCCCCTGCCACTGAATTTGATAGGTTCCCAGAATCTCCTGGGCCGCGCCGGAGAGCAGCTGCTCAAACAGGTCCATCATGTCCTGGAAATCGGCGTAGGCCTGGTACAGCTCCACCGTGGTGAACTCCGGGTTGTGCTTGGGATCCATCCCCTCGTTGCGGAAGATGCGGCCCACCTCGTACACCCGCTCCAGGCCACCCACCACCAGGCGCTTTAAGTGCAGCTCGGTGGCGATGCGCATATACATATCAATATCTAAGGTATTGTGGTGGGTGATGAAGGGCCGGGCGGTGGCGCCGCCGGAGATGGTGTTCAGCACCGGCGTCTCCACCTCCATGTAGCCCCGCCCGTCCAGGAAATCGCGGACGTAGCGGATGAATTTGGAGCGCACCTGGAAGGTGCGGCGCACCTCCGGGTTGACGATTAAGTCCACATACCGCTGGCGGTAGCGGGTCTCCACGTCGGTCAGGCCGTGGAACTTCTCCGGCAGGGGCAGCAGGGACTTGGAAAGCAGGGTAATTTCCTGGGCCTTCACGGAGATCTCCCCCCGCTTGGTGCGGAACACCGTGCCCTGGACGCCGACGATGTCCCCGATGTCGTACTTCTTAAAGCGGGCCAGAGCGTCCTCCCCCACGTCGTCGATGCGGACGTAGAGCTGGATGCGCCCGGCGGCGTCCTGCAAATCGGCGAACACCGCCTTGCCCATCCCCCGCTTGCTCATCAGCCGGCCTGCCACGGACACGCCCTGGCCCTCCAGCGCGTCAAAGCCGGCCTTGATGTCCTCGCTGTGGTGGCTGACCGGGTAGCGGGTCAGGGTAAAGGGGTCGTTCCCCTCCCGCCGCAGTTCCTCCAGCTTATCCCGGCGAATTTGCAGCAAATCCGAAAGCTCCTCCTGCGGGAGCTTATTTTCTTCTCCCATAGCGCGTCTCTCCTTATATTTAACGGTGAATTTCCACGATTTGATAGTGGATCGCCCCGGCGGGGGCCTCCACCACGATGTCGTCCCCCACGGCCTTCCCCAGCATGGCCCGGCCAAAGGGGGACTCCTCGGAGATGCGGCCGTTCATGGGGTCGGCCTCCTGGGAGCCCACCACCTGGTAGGTCTCGGTCTCCTGGAACTCCTTGTCCAGCACCGTGATGGTGCTGCCCAGGCCCACGACGTCCTGGTCATGGGCGGACTCCTCGATGACTACATAGTTGGACAGCACGGTCTCCAGCTCCGCGATGCGGGAGTACAGCTTGCCCTGCTCGTTTTTGGCCTCGTCGTATTCGCTGTTCTCGCTCAAATCCCCGAAGGAGCGGGCCTCCTTGATCTGGTCGGCCACCTCCTTCTCCCGGACGGTTTTCAGGTAGGTCAGCTCGGTTTGCAGCTCCTCCAGCCGCTCCGGGCTGAGCTTGTACTCTTTTGCCATGGTTTTCCTGCTCCTTTGATAAAATATAGCACTGAACAAAGCCAATCTCCGTCAAAGGAGAGGCGGCTTTGTTCAGCATTTGCAGCGGCGGCGTTTTCCCGCCAGGCCTGTCGAAAAAGGCCGCGAAACGGCCCGCTTTTCACACAATATGCGTATTTAATATATTGTATTCTTTATTTTTTTATCTGTCAAGCACCAAAATCAGGGTGTTGCGGGCATACCCCTGTCCCGCTCCGCATATAATTGCACCGACAAAACTGCGTAAAGGGGGGCCGCCCGATGGCATATGAGGAAAAGCAGCTGCCGCACCGGCTGGTTCTGGAGGAGCGGAACAATTTGACGGTGTCCGGCGTGGAGGACGTGGAGAGCTTTGACGAAACCGCCGTGGTCATCCAGACCTTCCAGGGCCTGCTGGTGGTGCGGGGGGCAGATTTGCTCATTGAAAAGCTCAGCC
>JAJPXI010000188.1 GCA_021205585.1 Oscillospiraceae bacterium | reverse complement strand
CCGGGTCATGGGTTAATGAAGACAGTGACCTGCACTGAAGCAAGAAGCTTTTGAACGTTTACACAAAACTATTGACACAATCCCATCCTTCCCTTTTTGATTATAATTATTATACCATATCTGGCCCCTATGGGGTAGTGAAATCGAAGATTAAATCAGCGGTTCCCTAATGCGTATTGATTTATACGCATTACGCCTGGAGGAAGAATTTGTTTCGTCATTATGCCGGCTTTCAAGTGGCCAATGTGGCCTGTTTGCTTTATTTGTATTTTCTTCCTGGCCGTATGCCCTCGGTGAAGAGTGGTTTTTTCCCAGACCGTGGTGGCCAGATTGGCCACTTGCGGTCTGCATAGCCGATATAGGGCACAACGAGTCCTGCTGAGTTGCGGCGGGCAAGGGTTCCATCAAGTCTTTTATTTTTGCCAGACTTTTTCTTATTTTCTATTTGCCACAGTTATCAACCCAATCAAAATTTCCGAAAATTAGTGCAAGTAGGTTATTCCACAGCTGATGCTGTGAAATAACCCACTTGCCCCCGCCGCCCGCGCTGTGTATGTGTTATGATTTTCCCATTCTGCGCCGCCGGAGGAGGAGCAGTCCCGACCCGCCGCACAGGGCCAGGCCGACGAGGGCATAGGGCCAGAGGCCGGAGCCGCCGGTATTGGGCAGATCATAGGATATTTTACTGTCCGTGATGTAGATGGTTTCGATATACGTCTGTCCCGTTTTGATGGGGTTGGAAATATACTCTTCCGAAACGCCGCTTTGAATCAGGGCATCCACAAGGTCCTGACATTCCGGACAGTCGTCGATCCCATTGCTGTCCAGTCCCCCATCGTCACAGAACCAGAAATAATATTTATTGCTGTTTAGCTGATAACCATCCGGGGGCGTGGCTTCTATGACATAATAAAGCTCATGTTCCTGAAAAGGAATTAGGTTGGATGATGATACAGACCCCTGCCCATCGGTTCCCGTGGTAACGGGCGCTAACAGGGTATCGTTGTCGGCGGAATAGAGATTAAACTCCGCATCCGCCAGTCTCAAACTGCTGTCGTCCGCATCTCCCTTTATGATATACAGCATACGGTTTGTGCCAGTCATGAATGCTGACATATCCATTACCTCTGTTCTGGTGCTGCTATAGGTTTTCCCGTCAATCGTGAGTTCAGCAGTATTTTCGATGGCCGTATCTATACTTCCCGTAAGAGGATACCATATTGCGCTGTATTCCAGGACATAGCTGGTTGCCTGCACCACTCGCCTGTCTATCACGATCTCAAACGTTTTGTTCCGGGCATCGTTGGTTACCGTGTAATAGTCTGTGGACAGGACCCCGCTGTTTCCGTTGTCGTCCGCCCAGGTGATTTTCAGCGAGCTTTCCACGAAGGTCAGTGCTGTGTTCATGGTGTCGGTAATCGTGATTTCGTCTAAAGAGGTAAAATCGATGATGCTGCTGTCGATCCTGACCTCAAATTTAGCTTCGTAGCCCAGATAGGTTGGGGAATCTGTAGTCATCCGCTTGCTGATAATGACCGGGAGGTCTACCAATTCTTCAGTCTCACATTCCGTCTTATTTGGCCAATCCACCGGGGATTCATCAGTATCTATTATTGCATGCATCAGCTCTGCGTGATTATACACGCTGTAGTCCCCGCTCAGCGTTCCATACTTTTCTACAATGTCAGAGACATCTGTGCGGTAGGTGATGGTAAGCGTCACGTCCTGGGCCTGCTCCCAGCACATACAATAACTTACGCCATTATTGCATGTCTCGCTATAGGTTTTTTCATATCTGCTCCTGAGTGCATCACGGTAAGAGCTAAACGAACAAGAGGTTTCGGTGCAGCTGCACACGTTATAGAACATGATGGCATTCACTTTGTCTAAGGAGGAGGAGGAATATACTCCGCTGTCCGTGCCTGTCATCCAAACGAGTGGCGTATCCGAAGCGGTGCTGCTAGCGGACACGTTACTGTAGTAAGGTACCTGGTATGTGGTATCTCCAATTGTCGCCGTAATTTCCACATAGCTGCTGTTGGCGAATGTGTTCGTCAGCGTTTCTACCGTGGCCCCGTTTTCGTCCACAACGGACAAACTGTCATCCAAGATCCGCCAGCCGAAAACAGGGGTGCCCTGCCCGGAGTACGCAGGGATGACGGCTGTGATCGTCCACTCAATATAGTCGTCGTCCGAGGTGCTTTTGTCACCGGCAACATATTCGCCAACCTTATTGATGTACGCCTCCTCCACCGGGGGCCGGACCGTTGTCGCATCCGAGGAAAGGTCGCAGCTTGCCATATTGCTGTAGGAGATCACGCCCCCGCTCGCCTGGGGTATCATGGTGCTTGTGTAGACCACCGTAATGACCCAGTTGGTGGCATCAGAAACGGGCAGAGTGACGCTGGCCCCATTGTCATCCGTAAATGTGGACGTGGGGAACGTATAGACCCACTCCGAGTCTGTCCATGTCAGGTTGGGGTCCCCATCGGTGACTGTCCAGACATAAGTTTCTGTGGGGTTGGTATAAAGCCCATTGCCGAAATACCGGGCCGTGAATACAATGCCGGAGGTCATATCGTCCTGTGAAAAATAATGGGTATCCGGCGTGGTGATGGTATCGGTCAGGGCCATTCCGGGGATAGTGGAGTACTCATGCCCGGACAATGTCGCCGTCCAGGTCAGTTTGCCCTTTGCCGTGTCATATTTCCCGGATTTATCCACAGTCGTGCCCTTTGTCGGGTCTGGCAAATCGACATGGATATTTGCACCCCCAAATAGGTTAAAATCCTGTCTTTCAACAACCGCGAAACATATATTCCCATCTATGAAAATATTACCAAAGTTATATAAATTGTCAATTTCAAACCTGACGACCTGGTTTCCCGTTTCACTGATATATTTGCCGATTAAATAGGTTTGATTATTTTCGCTGATTGTTAGAGTTGTTTCGTAATCGGCGGTCACCTCGATTTCCTCCGGCAGCGTGACGGTATAAACACCCTCGTACATAATGGCACAATTGAAGTTCAGCACTATGGTGTAATCTTCCTCTATAATCAGCGTATAGCTGTTGCCGGTGCCCGGAGTGATGATGGTCCCAGTATCGTCGGTAAGCGAATAACTTAAAGTAGTTGTGATGCCAACTCCGTTATATAGGTCTACAGCTTCAAAAAGGTCAAGAGAGCCCTCCACGCGCACGATGCCATCAATAAACCTTGCAAAAAGGTACTGTACATAGCTCGCTCCGCCGCCGCTGCGTCCGAACGTAAGTTCAATGTAATCAAACAGTTCATTTATGTCGCTGGAGGAAGAGAGCGTCAGATACGCTTCATAGGCCTCCGCCATCTGATCATAGGCGGCGTACAATTCTGCGGATGTCGTCATTGCATCAATATCTGCCGCTGTGGGCAGGGCATCGTACAGCGCTTCTACATCAGCCAGGGTATAGGCAGTCGCCGTCAGAACCGGCTCAGGTTCGTCGGCAGTCATGATGCCATTGGCTGCGGTTTCCGTGGGCAGGACGCCGAAGCCCGCAATATCGGCCAGGGAATAGGTATTCCGGCAGACGGCATCCTCCCAGTTCCCCTCTATGACTGTCAGGCTGTCGCCGCTGACGGCGGACACGATGCCCACCCGGTCGATCCGGCCGTCCCCATCTGCGTCAAAAAATGCCAAATCGCCGGGGGCGGGGGTGTAGTCCGCGGCGTCGGCATACAGGGACAGCCCCTTCAGCTCCGCGGCCCAGGCGTAGGCCCCGGAGTTCAGGGGGAAGGCGCTGATGTCCACACCCCCATAATACAGGCAGAAGGAGGCGAACATGGCGTCCCAGTCCACATATTCAAAGCCCTCGGCATACCAGGCCCCGTAGCGGGTATAGCCCTGGCGGGTCTGGCCGTCCTCGGCCAGGGTGAAGTTGGCGGTGCTCTCCGTGTATCCCACCTGGCTTTGGGCGACGGCCGCCACATCGTCGGCCAGCACGCCGGTCAGCTCGGGCAGGGTGGCCTCCCAGTCGGAGGCGGTCTCCACGTCGGCGCTCTCGTCGCTCAGGCACGCCACCGTGTGGGTGTGCTCCTCCAGCGTACACACCAGCTGCTCCTCATAGCACTCCTGCGTGTGGGTGTGCTCCTCGGACTCCTCCTGCGTGCAGACCAGCACGGTTTCATAGCACGCCTCGGTGTGGGTGTGCTCTTCCATGCCGCAGTAGGTCTCGTTTGTGGCCGCCGCGCCGGTGAGGCGCAGCTGCCAATAGACCGCCGCGGCCACCACCAGGGCCAGCGCCAGGAGGATCAGCGTCAGCCGGTGGCGGACATGGCGCTGTTTTTGGAATTTGTCCAGATATAGATTGACTAAATTCTGCATTGCGTTACCTCCTGCTTGACAGCTCCAAGGCCCTTAGGGGTTAGTGCTCACGCACCGCACAGTCACGCGGGTCCTGCCGTCGGTGGTGCAGGTGAAAAGGGTCAAATCCCAGCCGCTTTCCATCATGTCCTCGATCTGCGTGGGCTGGAGGACGACCACCTCTCCAACCTCGTAGTGGAACACGGTTCCGTTCACGTCGGTGAAGGAGAGGGTGTCCCCCGGCTCCAGGTATTTCAGCGTTCCAAAGTGGCGTTGATAGTTGTGGCCGCAGATCACAAGGTCGTCCGTCCAAACGGAGCCCGCGTATCGGCCAGGGGCGATTTTCAGGCCGGGATAGCTCCACTGGTCCATCACCGGCAGCTCCAGCTCCAGGGCCGGGATGGTCAGTGTGCCGATGTAGGAATACCCGTCCAGCGTCACGGTGTCCATCTCGCCGTCTGCCGGCTGGTTATAGATGGGGAGATCCACGTCGGAATCGGCGCTCTCCTCCTGCAGCGCCTCCAGAACGGTCTGGGCGGCGCTGCCCGCGCGGGTGTTGTCCCAGCGGTTGTACAAAAGCAGGGCCAGGGCCGCGAGAATCAGCGCACCGCCCAGGGCCATCAGCACGGCCCCGCCTTTACGCACCGTGGGCCCGCCTCCTGCGGCCGGCCGACATCATGGCCCAGCCCGCGGCGAACAGCACCAGACCGGCGGCGGCCAGCACGGGGACCGGCCAGTTCAGCTGTCCCGTCTGGGGCAGGGTTGGCTCGGAGGGGGTTGGCTCCTCCGGCTCTGGGCTGGAGGAGGCTGTGATGGTCCCCACCTTCGGGCTGGCGTCCACGGCGTAAACCCATGCGCCGCCGCTGTCCATGGGGAGGGTGACCACAAAGGGGCTGATGGTCTCGTAGTGGTCGGAGCCGACGGTCTGGGCGACCAGGTACAGGCCCAGCTCCAGGCCGTCAAAGCGCACCGAGCCGTCGGTCTCCACGGCGGCGGCGGTTCCGGGGATGCTCTGCTGCGCCGCGTATGCCGCCAGGGTCGCCGCCAGGGATGTATCCTCCACGTCAAGCACAGCCGTGCAGTCCTGAAAGTCTTCCGTCAGGGCGTAGGCCATATCCCCCCCGTCGAGATACAGGGAGGCCACCTGGTAAAGACTGATCTCCCCGCCGGTTACGGCGCTGCCGTCGCCGACGGTTAGGGTCAGGGAGATGGAGCCGGTTTTGTCCAGGTCCAGGGAGGAGGTGTCCGCCTGGGCATAGGCGGTCAGCCCCAGGGCCCAGAGCAGGGCCAGTGCCAGGGCCAGGCGGGCCGGTTGGAACGTGTGCTTCATACGGGTTTCCCTCCTATTTCCGCTTCTTCCGGCGGGTGCTGACCAGCAGCCAAACCAGCAGCCCAAGCAGCAGCGGTACGGCTACAACGGTGGCGGCCACAACGGTGTCGATTTTGTATGCCTCGGCGGTCACATGGATCAGGGCGCCCTCCTGGTTCGCCACCCTCACACCCCGCACCAGCAGTCTGTGGGTGTTCACCCCATAGGGGGTGCAGGTCATCAGGGTGCAGTAGTCTTTCCCTTCCTCGATATACAGATTCTCCACATCATCCGGCAGGACGATGGTGATCTGGTCCACCTCGTAGGTCAGCACCTGGTCCAGCACGGTGATGGTGAAAATGTCTCCCACCTCCATCTGGTCCAGGTCGGTGAACAGCCTGGCGCTGGGCAGGCCCCGGTGGGCGGACAGAACGCAGTGGGTGCTCTCGCCCCCAACGGGCAGGCTGGTTCCCTCCAGGTGACCGGCGACAATTTGCAGCACGGAGGCATCCGTGCCGTGATAAATGGGCAGCTGGACGTTGATTTTCTCAATGGTGATATAGCCCATAATGCCGGTGCCGGTGATGTCCAGGGTGTCCCAATAGTCCTCGTCCACCAGGCTGGAGTTTGAAATGGTTTTGGCGGAGCCCAGGGCGGCCAGGGTCTCGTTGTACGCCTGGGCCGCCTGGAAGTAGGCGGTGTAATCGGTCTCGGACAAATTGGAGACGAGCGCGTCGTAGGTGGCCACGGCCCGGGTGGAGACCCGCTGGTTCCACCAGTCGCTGACCGAGGGGTAGAGCAGGATGGCCAGGCCCGCCAGAAATACGCACACCAGAACAACCGTCATCGGACGGCCATTTTTCTTGGATTTTGACGTTTTCGTTCGGTGCTTCATAGCCTTGCACCTCTCCTGCGGGTTTCCTGTCTGCGGACTGTTCCACAGCCGCCCGGCCATGGGGCGGACATGGAACAGTCGGCAGCCTGAGGCCTCCCCCCGCCCCGGCGCACGCCGGGGCGGGGGTGGCTCCATAAGTTGTGGGTTGGTGGGGAGGGAGGGGGTCTCCGCCTTGTTCATGCGCTTGCGGGTGATGAGCAGAACAGCCGCGCCCAGAACGGCCACGCCGCCCACGATGTAGAAAATGGTGGTGCCGATGCCGCCGGTGCCGGGCAGGTTGGAGCCCTTCTCGTTCACAATGTTGGTGGAAACCGCGCCCTCAGAGGCGGTGGCAGTGAAGGACAGATTCCCGCCGGAGATCACATTGCCCTGAGGGTCCTCAACAGCCAGAGTGGTGATGCCGCTTTCGGTGTGCACCGCTACGATTGTGAAATAGAGATTATCCATGGTGTTGTAGCCGTTGGGGGTGGTGGTCTCAACCAGCATGTACTGGCCGTCGTCCAGGCCCGTCCAGGTGAAGGAGGTCACGCCGGTGATCTCATCTCCCACCTGGACATAGTCTCCGGCGTCGGCGTCAAACTTATACAGGGTGAAGCCGGCTCCGTCCAGAGGGACCTCGTTGCCGTTGACATCTTCTTCCACCTTGTTGACGGTCAGCTTGTAGGTGAACACTACAACCGTCTCCGGGGGGGTCTCGCCGATGGGCTCCTCCCCTTGGCCGTCCCAGTCGGGCCGGTTGGAGTATTCGATGTAGGAGGTGTTCAGGTTGCCGGGCTCGCCGATGACGGCGTTCTCGTTCAGCTCAGCGGTGTACTTCACGGTGATGACGGAGGCGGCGGTCACGGTGATGGGGTCGCCGGATGTATCCGTCAGAGAGTTGGTGTCCGCGATCTGAACCTCAAAGGTGCACTCGCTGTCCCGCAGGGTTCCCTGTGTGGCGGTGGCCACGGTGTAGCAGCTGCTGTCAACCACAGTGCCATCAACGCTCACAACCACGCTGCTGAGATTGAAGGTCAGGCCGGGATCCATTTCATCGTAGAACACCAGCAGATAGGTTTCGTACGCGCCGTAGTTGTCGGGCAGGGTGGCGGTCAGGGTGAAGGGGACCTGGTCGCCGATGTCGTGGTCAGCGGAGGTCAGGCCCTCGGTGTAGGTGGTGTCGGTGGAGTCGTTGATGTCGTCAACGGTCTTGTCGGAGGTTGGGGACTCGACCTTGGGGTTCACAGGGGTGTTCGCCAGAACGTTGATCATAATGTCGCTGGAGTAGTCGCTCCCTGTGGGCACCTGGGTGTTCATAATCAGGTAATAGCCTGGTGCAAGGCCGGAGATGGTGTAGGTCGTACCCGCATCAATGGCGTTGGTACCCGCTGTTGTCAGATAGTCGTTGACGATTTTGGCAAAGGCCTCGGCGTCCGCCTGAGTGATGATCTGCTCGGCGATCTTCGCGGCGTTGGTGGTGCCATATTTCGCTTGCAGCGCGTCCAGGAGGTCTTGATCTGTGCTATCAATGCCGGTGCCCCACTCGATGCCGCTCAGGACGGGAGTGCCATTGAGTGTGCCTTCCGTGCCTGAGAAAATCTGATAGGCGGTGTAGCCGTAGCCGTCTTCGTCGTTGTTGATGGTGACAGTGTAATAGTTCACCGCAGAGGCGGTGACGCTCAGGGCCAGCATCAGGACCAGGGCCAGCAGAAGGCTGGCGAACTTTCTTGTTTTACGCATGACTCATTCTCCTTTTTTGTAATTTTTTGCAGGGCTTCTCCTGCCCTTGGCCTCCCCCTGCCGGAGGGGAGGGGGCTCAGATCAAATGCGCAGGTGGTAGAGCGCCCGCCGGGGGCCGCTCCGCCACGGGCGTTGATGCTCCTTCATGATTCATACCTTCTTCCTCAGTTCAAAAGCGAGAGCCGGTTCAGCGGCCATATTCGCAGGATCACTTTTCCAACAATCTGGTCGGCCTCGATGCAGCCGATGGCGCTGCTTCGGGAGTCGATGGACGTGGTTCGATTGTCGCCCATCACAAAGTACCGGCCGTCCGGCACCTGATAGGGATAGCTTAGGTCGCTTTCCCCCAGGGATTTTTCCGTCACATAGGGCTCCTCCAGCAGCTCGCCGTTCACATACACGTTTCCTTCCTCATCCATGTCAACCGTGTCTCCCGGCCCGGCGATGACCCGCTTGAGCAGTAGCTTGTTCTGATAGTAAAAGCCCACCAGGTCGCCGGTTTTGAATGTGCTCTGCTTGAATAAGACGATCACATCTCCGTCGGCCAGGGTGGGCTCCATGCTGCTCCCGGAGACCTGGAGAACGGGGAGGAACATGGTGGCCACCAGCACGGCCACGGCGGCCACCACCACCAGGGCATACACGGTGGTGCGCAGGGTCCGGCGGAATCTCTTCTGGTATTGCAGCCGCTCCCGCTCGGCGGCCACCTCCTCCTCGCTGGGGATGTGGACTGGCTTGGGGATCTGCTGCTGCGTATGCTGGTTTTGTTCGCGCTTGCTCATGTCTCAGTTTGCTCCAGTTTTGCGGCGGAAGGCGCGGCTTCACCGGCCGGTCCGACCCCGTCTGAATCCCCTGTCCTCTCCGGGGGTCACTGGCCGGAGGCGAGCATCTCCTCCCCGGCGGCTTCGAAGTGGGCGGTCAATTCTAAATATTTGCTCAGGCCCGTCCGCGCGGTGGAGAGAAACGCCTCCCGCTGCTGCCGGATTTCCAGGTCGGTCTGCTCCCGCAGGGCGCGGCAGCGTTCCTCCGCCTGCTGGATGCGCATCGCCGCCGCGTCCACCTCTGTCTGGGCCTGGCGGAGCATCTCGTCGGCCTGCTGTTGGGCCTGGGCCAGGGTTTGGGCCGCGTTTTGTTCTGTGTATTGGATGGAGTCCAGATACTGCTGGGCGGCGGCCTGGGCGTCCTCAAAGATATGGTTCAAGCTCAGCGCCGCCTCCGCAATGGACCCGGCCTTCTCCAGGCGCAGCTGCTTGTCGTTCAGCTGTGTTTGCAGCTTCTCGTTTTTCTCCCGGAGCGTGCGCTCGCTCTGCTGCAGTGCGTAAATAATCTCGATCAGTTCCGTGCGGTTCATGCTCCGCAGCTGCTTATCTGTCATAGCTGTCCCCTCGATTTCATGTCGGCCCCTCGGGGCCTGTTTTTCCGCGCGGACAAACGCCTGGCCAGCGCCCTTGCCGGCTTTTGTGCGGGCGGGTTGCCGGGATACGGCACTCGTTAAGTAGAACACTTGAAGAGTACCGGTTTTATGGAACTGAAAGCCTCTGCCCGGAGTATTCCACTACATGTTTATATTATTTTATGCTATCTCTGTTTAAATGTCAAGAATTTTTGAGAAAATTAAATGCGCAATTTGAAGTTTTATGTTGAAATATTACGGCAGAACTCAGGCACGGTGGTCAAAAAAGTGGTCAGAGGGATTGACCACTTATGCAAAACAGAAAGGCAGGTCGATCGCTATGGGCAAACGCGGGGAAAATATCCGCAAGCGCACGGACGGAAGATGGGAGGCCCGTGTGGTTCAGGGAAATCCTGTTCTCGGAAAAACCAGCTACAAGTACCTTTACGGAAGGTCCTACCAAGAGGCCAGAGAAAAAAAGAAGGCTTTTTTATCCTGCCGGGCCTCCCCGGCGGCGCGCCCCCCAGCGGCGGAGGACTGCGGCGGGGAGGTTCTGGTGCGGGATATGGCGGAACAGTGGCTGGCATCTAAAAAACTAATGGTCAAGGAATCCACCTTCGCCTGCTACGCCACGATGATCCAAAAACATATTCTCCCCGAACTGGGCAAGGTTCCTGTCAATATGGTCCACAGCGCCCTGCTGTCAGAGTTCCTGGAGAAAAAGAAATCCAGCGGACGGCTGCACGGTGGGGCGCTTTCTGACAAAACGGTTGCGGATATGAAGTCCCTCCTGATGCAAATTCTGCGCTTCGCAAAGGCCCGCGAGGCGCTTCAAACCCTGCTGGAGTGTCCCCCCATAGGGAACCGTCAGCCAGACATCAGCGTGCTGACAAAGCAGGAGCAAAACCAAGTGGAGGAACGGGTTTTAAAGGAGAACACCGAGTTTAGCCTGGGGGTGCTGCTTGCCCTTTATAGCGGTGTTAGAATTGGCGAGGTGTGCGCTCTACAGTGGAAAGATTTTGACTGGCAAAACGGAACTGTGACAATCAAAAAAACCATCTCCCGCATCACAAATACAGATGAACAAGCGGTTTTTAAGACAAAAGTGGTCATCGCCACCCCAAAGACAGACTGCTCCGTGCGCACGGTTCCACTTCCCGTTTCGGTCTTCCACTACTTTATGCAGCACCGCCGCGGAGATGACTGCTATGTTGTGACAGGAACTACCAAATATATGGAGCCGCGGGTTTGCCTTGACCGCTATAAGCGGCTGTTGCGGCGGGCAGGCGTGGCCGACCACACCTTCCACACCCTGCGCCATACCTTTGCCACGCGCTGCGTAGAAAACGGCGTGGACATAAAATCTCTCAGCGAGATTATGGGTCACTCCAATGTGAAGATCACCTTGCAGCGCTATGTCCATCCCTCAATGGACACGAAAAAAGCGCAGATTAATAAACTGCCCTGTTTTAACGCCGGTGGTCAAATTAGTGGTCAGGCATATGCACAAGGTGCTTGAGAGCTCAATGAAAAAGCGATCATTGCACTCTAAGTGTTCTATTTCAAGAGTACCTTTTTTAAAAAACTCTCGAAAATCGGAAAATGGAAACAATTCCATTACTATCGGATTTGCTCATACGCAAAAGGCCGTCCCCCAGGTTTTGGCCCATTTACAGGAGACGCTGCAGCTGTTCAGCGTCATGTCCAGCGACTACCGATTTGAGTGTATGCCAACCAAGCGGAAGGAGGTTCTCATACCATGTGTGACGTGTTAGACAGAGTGGAAAACCGCGGCCTGCAGCGTGGGATGCAGCAGGGGCTCCAACAAGGCATTGAGCAGGGTATAGAACAGGACATCAAGCAAGGAGCCAAACAGGGGGAAGATACTTTTGCGGCGTTGATTCAAAAGCTGTTCGCCCTTGGGCGGCCAGAGGATATAAAACGCGCCTCGGAGAATCAGGAGTACCGCCACACCCTGATGAAAGAGTTCTCCATTCCTCAGTAACCTTGCGACCAATTTGATTTGGCCCCAATGACCGTTTCCTGTCTGCCCTTTGGACAGTGGGTAAGGCATGGTCATTGGGGCCAAAATGATTTCAACGCTGTGGCGGCCCATCTTAAAGCGGGGAATTTCCATCGTTGTGCAGACAGATATAAAATTCATTTTTTGATGAGCCCGCTCAACCGCCACCATCTAAAAATACGCTGCCAACAGATGGGCGGTGGAAAAGATTCTTGACTTTACCACCGCCCGTCTGTTGGCAGCTGCTCCGACTATGATTGCTCAGTTTTCCTCCCCTCCAGAGAGAATTTTGTCCACCAGGGGAAATTTACCCTCAACTGGCATGAATTCTTTTTGAACGCCCCATATGCAAAAGCCGTTTGCTTTCTAATTTGAAAACAAACGGCTTTTGCTGACATTACTGCTATGCACTCCGATTTTGCCTACTGACAAGTGATTGATTTGAATAGTTCCTTATCAATATTAAACCCAGGAATACTGTATGTATTTCAAACTTTTGCAACGCACTTTTGGCGGAAAAGTTCCGCCAGACGCCGCAGGCGCATTTAATCAGTGTTTCCTTAATCAACGCTTCCTTAGTTTTGCCCGAATTTCACCCTTCCTCCTCCAGCAGGGGCGTCCCTCCGGCGGTCCACAAGTTGGCGCGGCGGGGCGGGAGGGTCAGCTTCCGGCCCCGCCAGATCAGGGTCTCGGGGCCGTCAGAGCGGTTGGCGGCGGCCAGCAGGGCCTGGGGGCCCCGGCCCCGGACGAAGGCCAGCAGGCCGCCTTTGGCCGTGTGCCAGCGCAGCTCCCCCCGGCGCAGGGCGGGCCGCTCCCGGCGCAGGCGGCCCAGGGCGGAAAACCAGGCCGTCAGGTCCCCGTCCTCCCGGCCCCAGGGGAAGCACCGGCGGTTGAAGGGGTCCTCAAAGCCCTCCATCCCCGCCTCGTCCCCGTAGTAGACCGTGGGAGAGCCGGGGAAGGCGTAGAGAACCAAGGCGGCCAGCTTCAGCAGCTCCGTGCCCAGGCGGCGCTGCTCCGGGTTCAGCCGGTGGGCGGCGCGCCAGGCGCGGTCTGTCTCCGCCCTGTCCCCGCCCTCGCCAAGCAGGGTCAGGATGCGGGGGGTGTCGTGGGTGCCCAGGGCGTTCATGGCGCTGTAAAAGGCCCAGGGGGGGTAGTGCTCCCGCAGGGTCTCCATGTCCCGGCGGAAGTCCTCTGCGCCGCCCCCCTGGAGCCAGGCCAGCAGGGCGGAGCGGAAGGGGTAGTTCATCAGCCCGTCGCAGTGGCCCCCCCACAGGTGGCGGCGGCGCTGGCCGTAGGCCACCTTTTGAGAGCCGTCCTCCCACACCTCGCCGATGATAACCGCCTCCGGCTTCTCCTGCCGGGCGGCCTGGTGGATGGCGCGGACAAAGGGGTCGGGCAGCTCGTCGGCCACGTCCAGTCGCCAGCCGTCGGCCCCGGCGCGCAGCCAGCGGCGCACGATGCTGTTCTCCCCTCTGGCGATGTAGTCCAGGTAGCTGTCCTCCATCTCCTCCACGGCGGGCAGGGAGTAGATGCCCCACCAGCTCTCATACCGGTCCGGCCAGTGCTGGAAGCGGAACCAGCGGTAGTAGGGGGAATCCTGGGACTGGGCGGCCCCTGAATCCGGGTAGCTGCCGTCCCCGTTGAAGTAGCGGCTGACGAAGCCCGTGTGGTTGAACACCCCGTCCAGCATGACCCGCAGCCCCAGTCGGTGGGCCTGGCGGCACAGCTGGGAAAAGTCCTCGTTGGTGCCCAGCATGGGGTCGATACGTTCATAGTCCCCTGCCCCATAGCGGTGGTTTTCCGCCCCCTCGAAGATGGGGCACAGGTAGAGGGTCTCCACCCCCAGGCATTTTAGATAGGGCAGCTTGCTGAGGATGCCCTTCAGGCTGCCGCCGAAGAAGTCCCGGTTGCGGATCTCCCCATGCTCATCGGGGAGGTAGTCCGGCTCCTCCAGCCAGTCCTGATGGACCGTGCGTCCGCCCACCATACCGGCGGGGTCGGGGATGGACAGGCGGCAGAAGCGGTCGGGGAAAATCTGATAGGTCACGCCCTCGCCAAACCAGGCGGGGGGCGTCTCCGCCCCGTCGTACACCGTCAGCTGGTACTCCGGGGACTGCCAGAAGCGGCCCCGGAAGCCCTCCAGCCGCAAGGAGTACCACACCAGGCCCACATAGTCCCCCGTGTCCAGCGCCCCGGCGAATACGTCCCGGCTGCCCTGGGCGGCCCGCCAGGGCAGGGGAATCTCCAGGGTCTGGCCCCGCTGCTCGAAGCGGGCGGTCAGCACCCCCCTGGAAAAGCCCCCGGCGCGCTGGGGGCGCAGGGTGAATTTTACCCGCGTGCCGGAGGGCACCGCCCCGTAGGGGCGCTTACAGCGGGGGTCTTGCGGGTCAAACAGCATAAAATTCTGTCCCTCCATGGGCGCTCAATCGGTTTCGCCGTCCGCGTCCGTCTCGTCCGCATCGGCCTCGTCTGTATCGGACGAATCGGTTTCTTCCGTTTCTTCCCCGGCTTTCTCTTCCTCCGTCTCCCCGAAATAGTAGGCGAAAATTTCCGCGGCGACAGCGGCCAGCTGGGAGCCGGAGCCGCCCTTTTCCACCACCACGCACAGGGCGATTTCCGGGTCATCATAGGGGGCAAAGGCCACGAAAACGGCGTTGGTGGAGCTGCTGGCGGTGACCTGGGCGGAGCCGGTCTTGGCCCCCACCGTCACCTCCAAATCGCTGAAATAGGCGGAATTTTTGGCCACGGCCAGCATCCCCTGCTTGACGGCCTCCAGGTTTTCCTCGTCGATCTCCACCGTGTTCAGCAGCTCGGTCTCCTGCTCGTAGACCACCTCCGAGTAGTCGGAGGACAGCACCCGCTTGAGCAGGTGGACGGCGTAGTGATTGCCCCCGTTGACCAGGGTGGCCACATAGTTGGCCAGCTGGAGGGGGGTGAACTGGTTGTTTTCCTGACCGATGGCGGCGGACAGGGTGGAACCCTCGTACCAGGTTTCCCCCAGTACCCCCTCGGTGTAATCCGGACCGGCCACGATGCCCACGTTTTCACTCAGCTCGATGCCGGTGGACTCCCCCAGGCCGAACAGCCGGGCGTACTCGTTGAGCTTGGTAATGCCCACCTGGCGGCCCACGTCGTAGAAAAACACGTTACAGGAGACCTCGATGGCCCGGGTGACGTTCAGCCAGCCGTGGGTGATGCCGTACTGGCGGTAAATCCAGCACTTGGGGGCCTCGGAGACGTTGCTGGTGTAGTAGGTATAGGCCCCGGTGTCCTGAATTTTGGTGGTGGGGGTGATGATGCCCTCCTGAAGCCCGGCGATGGCGGTGACCATTTTGAAGGTGGAGCCGGGGGCATAGGTGCCCTGGAGGGCCCGGTTGTACAGGGGGTTCAGGGGATCCTCCTGAATCTCGCTCCACACCTCGGAGAAGTTGGCCAAATCATAGGTGGGGTAGGAGGCCATGGCCAGCACATCCCCATTGTTCACGTCCAGCACTACCACCGCGCCGCCCTCGGCCCCCTCCAGATTGGCGATGCCGTCGGCCAGGGCGTTTTCCACCACCTCCTGCAAAGCGATGTCCAGGGTCAGCACCACGTTGTCCCCAGGGTCGGGGGACAGCTCCTCCCCGGTCTCGTCGTCCACATCCCAGTTCTCGCCGGTGGTGGTTCCGCTGGTGTTGGTTTCGATAATCTTTGTGCCGGACACCCCCCGCAGATACTCCTCAAAGGCCAGCTCCACGCCGCTGATGCCCACAGTCTCGTCCATGGAGTACCCGGCGGCCAGGTAGTCCTCCAGGCTGTCCGAGTCGATGGCCCCCACCCGGCCCAGCAGGTGGGCGGCAAAGGTGGTGTTGTACTGGCGGGTGGTGACCGCGTCAAAGCTGACGCCGGGCAGGCCGTTTTCCTTGACCACAGCGATAAACTGGGTGTCCACATCCTCCGCGAACACATAGTCCACATAGTAAATGCTCTTATCCCGCAGATACAGCTCGTACAGCACGCCGCACAGCGCCCGGTTGTCCTCACTCAGTCCGCCCTCCAGGCCGAAGCTCTCGCACATGGCCTCCAGCAGCTCCTCCGCTGTGGGCAGCTCCGGGTCCTCCACCAGGGTGGGATCCTGTTCCTCTGTGATCCACCCCATGCTCAGGCACAGCTTTCCCAGGCGGGTCAGGGTGCGGGTCTCGTTGCCGTCGTCGTCGGTGGAGCTGGTATAAAAGGGAGAGTCGCTGGTGTATTCATAGGGGGCCTGACTGGAGACGGCCAGGCTGTCGTTCCAGCTCACGCCGTACTCCCCGCACAGCTCCAGCAGGGTCAGCAGGGCGGCGGCGCGCTCCTCCCCCTCCCCCATCAAATCCAAATCCAGCTCGATCTGGTAGGAGACCTGGTTGGTAATCAGCACATTGCCCTGGCTGTCCAGAATCTCCCCCCGTGCGGCGGAAACCGTCTCGGTCTGGACGATCTTGTTGGAGGAGCTCTCCAGATATTCCTCCCCGTTTATAACCTGCAAGTTATATAAAACGCCGATGAACAGCACCAGCAGGGCGGACAGGAACACGACGACCATCCGCAGACGCCGCCGGGTCAAGAGATTGGCCTCCAGCAGTTTTTCTTTTTCTTCCTCATTCACGGGTAAGGGCCTCCTTTCCTGGCGGCGGCGGGGATTTCCATGTGCCGTTTGTCGCGCTCCATATGCAGCGGAAATCATTATGGTTCATCATGCAGTTCCAGACGGGGTGAAGGAATTTGTCGATTGCCGCAACGACGTTTGGAAACCCAGGTTCGGGATTGCCAAGGGATTTGAGAAAATACCGCCACCTGGTTTGCATATCCGGGTCGTTTGCCAATGCGGCCACCCGGTCGAAGCTGTCCCTTTCGTATGCGGTGGCACGGTTTCGCAGGGTTTCATGAATTGCCGTTTGCAATTTCAGACCGTCAAACTCGAAGGTTTTCGACAGGTAATAAATATCGTAAAAGTCTTTCATCCGGCCCGTCAGTTCAAGGCGCTGGAGTATGGAGTCAAGCTTCTCGGCAACCGTGCTTTCCAGCGAGTAGGTCAGCACCTCCGGGCGCGTATATCCGTCAAGCTGCGTTTGAAGCGTTCTCCATTCGGCTTCTGGAATGACCACATCGCCTACGCCGATGTCCACCTGGAACGGGATGCGCACATTTTTAAGGAAGGACTGATTAAATCGGCAAGAGCGGATGGCGAGAAATTTTGC
>JAJPXI010000169.1 GCA_021205585.1 Oscillospiraceae bacterium | reverse complement strand
CGCAACCTGTTGCATTTTGTCTGATTCTGTTGCGTTTACTCTGAAAATTGACCGTCATATTCATTTTCTAACGCTGTGCCACAATCTTTTTCGCAAATTCATAGCGCAGTTCGTCATTCTGGAGTAGAACTGGCTTTGTCTCTTTGAATCGTCCGCCGTAGTATTCGGCCCCATATTTTCTTGCAAACCTCAGACTCTCTGGAAATTCCACTCCGGTATTCCCAAAGACACAGTACATTCTGCTGTGGATATCCGGACAAAACCGCTCAATTAGATCGGAGACCACCTGAGAATCCTTGCCGCCAGAGAAAGCCAGTGCCATATTGTGTTTGCTCAGTCCGGCAGCCTGTCGGATAATCTCAACCGAAAATCTCTCTTTCATTTCCAACGGTAGCTTCTGGTGTTCAATAATTTCTTCAAACGTATACCGAGGTTTTATATATCTGGAAATATCTATGCCCATTTCAATTACTCCTATATTGAATATAATACAAACTCCTTGCATAAATTATCCCCGCCCCGTAAAGGGGTGGGAGATTTCTCACTTGACGAGAAAGCAGGGCCGCACGCCAATGACGCTCGAGGCGGCGTAGTTGTACGCACAGCCGCTGCTGCTCACATAGGCAAAGCCAGTCGAAGAGACAACAGTCCTTAACCATCGCGAACGCAAACTGTCAGTATCATCAAGGGCAATACGATTTCTCCGATTTCTAAAGAACGATATTTGCCTATCATCAATATCACAATCGTTCTCTTCACCAAAAACCTCGGTACGAGACGGCAACCATAGCTTGCCAGTCCATTCGTAAACCCTGCCGTCAACCTTCTGCCGGATCGTTCGAGGTTGAATCATTTCCACTAACTCATCCGGCAACAACGAAAGAACCTCCGTGTTGAGATATTCCTGCATCTTACTTTCCGCCCAGCCACCACCTATGGTGTTTGTATCATTCATACAATGCGACCAATAAACCTCATCGAATATAAACATCACCGTATTCGGCGAGATATTTGTACTCATAACGGAAACCCCAACCTCGGTATTATCTTTCAGCTCAAACCAGAGTTTGTCCTCCGGCCTGAAAACCTGATTGTCGTGCCGTAACTCAAAGGCCAACTCGTCCCAGTCAAATGGCGATTCTCTTTTGCGCATAACACACCCATTAGACATTATTTACATCCTCCACGGACGGAATCAACACAAGCCAGGCGAACGTGTTTGCCGCCCTTACGCATTATAAGCGCCCACTGGTTCCGAGGAATATCGTGGACGCATTTGCAATTCTGACAAAAGCCCCGCATATTTGCAGACTGGTCAGCGCTGTCCGTATACCAAACGTATTTAGTCCGTCTTTCCAAAACCTCACTAATCAAAGCGCGGAGTTTACCCATAGTCCACCACGTCCTCCTCTCTAAAATAGATCCTGCCACCCACCGTCGGAGATACTGTGCCGTGGCATAGATATGGATCGAAAATCTCCATGAACTCATATACCCGCATTGTCATAAACCCGTCACTATCTACAACCGGAGTTGTTTGAAGAAGCCCGGATATGTAAGGATCACCTTCCCGCAACTCATCCTTTAGCTTCTGATAATGATTCGCATATATGGCTTTACCCTCGTCACTAAGCCGCACCGTAATCAAATCAGTTAAATTCAAACTAACCACAGCCCACACCCTCCATTTCTCCGATTGTACTATCCACGAGATAGTTGTAGTTCTCGCTGCCGAGATTCAGGTTCTTATAAGCCTCGTCTATTTCCTCCTCGGTAATGCCGATATAATCCAGTGTCTGCGCTGGAGACGAATGCCCCAGCATTTTCTGAAGTAGTAACAGCTTCCGGCTATCATTGTGGCTCATCACCATCTGATGGTAACAGAATGTCTTCCGCAAGGTGTGCGTCGAAACCTTGATATTCAGATCAAGGTCCCTTGCGACGCCCTTCAAAATCCGGTCTATTGACTGGTTGGTCAACGGCCCGTCCGCAGAAATGCCGTGATTCGACTGGCTTACGAACATATAGTCGCTAAGACAAACCCCCGGCGTGTGCTCCAGATAGAGCGTGACCGCTTCGACGACAGCGTGGTTGATCGTGATGTAGCGGTTTTTCTTTCTCTTTCTGGTGTTCCGCGTTTTCTTTTCAAAGATAGCAAATGAATCCTTGAATGTTAGATTCTCATTGATCAGATTGGAAAACCTGAGAAGGCGCAGGTCGCTGACCCGAAGCCCGAAGTTAATGCCGACAATGAAGAGCATATTGTCTCTGTACCGCTCGCTGTTAATTAGGAATTTCGAGATGCGATTGATGTCATCCATGCTCTTAATCGGCTCGGCTGCGTGTTCCGGCGCAAGCTCGCAATGTGTTTCTTCCTTTGGCGGAGCGATAACCCCGGCGTTTAATTTCCTGGAGTTCTTTTTCAGGGTTTCAAAATTGATTTCGGTTTTCTTGAGATCCGGGAATTGAATCACTCCCATACTCTCACCTCCTCTGTGTTATAACGCTTCATTTCCTCCGCAAGTAAGCCAACAAATCACCAGCGGTAAATGACAAATCCGTTTCACTATACTCTTCAAGCATCCCCTCGACCGTGCGTGCATCGAGCTTTTCTCCAAATTTACAAGCCTCAAACTCTGCCTGTGTTATATCGTCCATAAAATCCTCATGCTCTCGGCACCACTGCGCAACCAGTCTTCTCTTTGCCGTCTTCTCGACATCTTTAGATCGGTCACGGGTCTTATGTCCATACGCCGCATGAGCTTTTTCTCGGCTCTTGTACCCGTAGCCCTGGGCGTCGTCTAAAACCTCGCCAGTCTTTGGGTCGACGACGATCCAACGCGGTTTATATTTCGTTGATAACGAGCCTCCGACAACCAATTCGTAGTCCATTTGTTTGAAAAACACCCCATTTTGACAAAATTTTTATGGATAAAAGTCAGCTTTCATTGGCCACCTCACATCCCCACCCCTGTAAAAGGGGTGGGAGATTATCCACATCTTACGAGAAAGCAGGGCCGCACGCCATTGACGTTCGAGGCGTAGCTGTTGTACGCATTGCCGTTGCTGCTCACATAGGCAAAGGTAGGCGAAGAGACAACAGTCCTTAACCACCGCCAACACAAATTGTCAGCATCATCAAGGGCAATACGATTTCTCCGATTTCTAAAGAACGATATTTGCCTATCATCAATATCACAATCGTTCTCTTCACCAAAAACCTCGGTACGAGACGGCAACCATAGCTTGCCAGTCCATTCGTAAACCCTGCCGTCAACCTTCTGCCGGATCGTTCGAGGTTGAATCATTTCCACTAACTCATCCGGCAACAACGAAAGAACCTCCGTGTTGAGATATTCCTGCATCTTACTTTCCGCCCAGCCACCACCTATGGTGTTTGTATCATTCATACAATGCGACCAATAAACCTCATCGAATATAAACATCACCGTATTCGGCGAGATATTTGTACTCATAACGGAAACCCCAACCTCGGTATTATCTTTCAGCTCAAACCAGAGTTTGTCCTCCGGCCTGAAAACCTGATTGTCGTGCCGTAACTCAAAAGCCAACTCATCCCAAGAGGATGCTCTGATTTTTGATTCATGATTTGAATGTTATTTGACATTTTTATCACCTTTCTTCTTTGGCTTCGGCCGATAGAATTGCTCCAGTTCAACCGGCGTCTTGGCCTTGCCAAGTTTCTCAAGGCCGTTACCGGACTGTTTGTAGATGTAGTAGAGGGTTCGCTCCTTTTTGGATGTCACATAATATGTGGCGTCATCAAGACGGATCGTCTCCCATAAAATCTCGGTTTTAGGGATACCCCTTGGGTCAGCCATCATCCTCACCCAAACCAAATACGGGCGGATCGCCCTTTATAAATACCTCGATTTTAGTCCATGCAAAAACAACAATTCCATAGGCCAGCACGATTAAAAAGTATACGATATTCAACACAAGAGACAACTTATTCATCTATACCACCTCCTACTTTCACAAGCACAAGCGCTCGCCGAGCCTGCCATACATTTCTGTAGTACATCGGCGTGTACCAGACGCTTGTCTCATCAGCCGGGACAAGCCCCTTCTGATCCACACACACAGCCGGGTTGGACAGCGAATTTCCAACCACAATATACCCCGGACATCCAAGGAGACTTAGCTGGATGTAACACATGAGCGCGGCCAGTTCGTCTATGTCCTGGGCTACGAACAGCACCGATGTCTGGTAGTTGATTCCAAGCCTCCTGCACTCGTTCGCAAAGGCAATGAGCAGAGACCCAGCACCGCAAGCCGGGTCGTTCACAGACACAAATCCCTGCCCTTCAATCTTCGCTTTCATAACATCCGAATCACCGATGGTAGTCGCCGCCATTACACGGGATATGTCATACGGCGTAAAGAATTGTCCCTTCCACTCGTCGCTCAGACCAAGCGCAACAAACAGGGTTCCTAGAAAATCCTGCTCCGGATTTTCTTCCAGCCCCTCTACAATCGCACCGAACGCTTTGGTAATCTGGCCGAGTTCGTCACTGGAATATTTCCCAGCAATCTGTTTGTAGGTATTCTCCCGGTCGTCACGGCGGCCAGCTGGCATCCCATTGGCAAGAGAAACCGCAACAAGCCTGACGAAATCATTCCAGACATCCCATCTCGAACGTTTGTCTGATAGCTGGTTGATCGTGTCAACGATGCGCTTCTGGTATTTGTTATCTACACGGGCCTCCCTACTCATCACACACCTCCTCGTTATGCGACGGGTTCTTGCTGAGCGGGTTTATCTTTCCGTAATCTCTCAAGCAGTCTGGACCCGTCTATTTTGGTCAGCGTTGCGAACCAGTCAGAGAGAAAGAATTCTTCACACTCAATCAGAATTTTTTGGTGTTGGTAAACATTTGTAGTGACAGATTTAAGCCAGGAAATGCGTCTCTTTATTTTTCCACGGATGTCATCGTCAAGCTCTGTACGGTTGCTGAATAGATGCAATTCCAAAGCCTCGACCATCTCCTTATACTTGTCCACGAGGGAGCCATACTGATTTACAACGGCCAGTGCTTGCCGATAATCTCTGACCGCCTGCTCAACGATGGCATTCCCAAGCAATTGATACGGCATCGCCGGTGTGCTCTGAGCGTTTCTATCTCGCCAGTCCATACTGACGACCAGGTCCTTTGTCTTAATCATTCTATCCCTCCCTTCAAAACCTTCCGCCCTCTGCTGTGCGGAGAATCAAAAACTTGTTTGAGTCATAGGCCGATACGTTACAATAGAGCTTCACTAAGAAACTTGATTAAATTCAGATAGTTCCCGGCTGCGACCGGGCATTCGGCGCTTGTTGTCTGTCGAAGTGACTTGACGCTTTAATGAATTTGCGCTTCGTGAATCGCGAATCGTGTCTCTTGTTCTATTGCCTGTTGAAGTGTTTGATGCACTTAACATTTTGCAAATTTGTGTTAAGACAAATCTTTTTATATAAGTACACCATATGGTGCCAATCATCACTAGTAAGCGCGAGACCTTCTGCCCACTCAGCCATCCTGGACGGGCGGTGCTTGTCCGCCTATGCGTCACCAGGAGGAGCGATCCCCAGGGTTAAAACCCCGGCCTTCTATGCACTACAAGTTAAAACAAAACGGCCATCTCTCAAACATGAGTTTCCTATCTCCGCACAGCAGAGGGCGGAAAGCCCTCGGATTAACTGTTCTGTACCTCAAACATTGCCATGACATCGTCGAAGGATTCGTTGACGTCATAAACCGGCGTGTAGTCTACCTCGGTATTGACCAGAGCGGCGTCGATCTCAGAAGAAGTCTTGTCTGCCTCGGTAATCATGCACCGCATAACAGACTTTGCGACTTCCGTATTATAATTAGGCTGTGTGCTGACAATCACATCATAATGATACTCGACCTGGTTCCCCTCTGCGTTAAACTTATAACCGATACCGTTCTCCTTCTTCGTCGTCGGCTTACGGCGCAGCATTTCCTGGATCGAACTTGCTATGTTTTGGCGGAACTTATTGGTCTCGATCGCGGCATCGATGTCAAACCCAACCTTGGATTTTGCACGGCCAATCGCCTCGGACAGCCTACTCCGTTCCGCAACGAGCCATTCAAGAAACGCGATGACGGTATCGTTTGGATAGAAGTGTTCCTCCGAAACAACGGTCTCTGTAATGTCCAGTGCGTCTGGATCTGACTGGCTTCGCAGGTGTTCCTTTTCCGTAGTCAGGCAGTGGTCTTTCGCCATAATGCTGGAGCTTGCGTTCCGCATCAGGTTGCCAAGAAATGTTTGGTAACGAAAACTCTCTTTTAGATTCATTGAATTTCCTCCTTTAATTCTTCAGATTCCTCCATGTCGGGAGCCTCTGAACTGTCCTTAATAATCCCCTCAAGGACCTTAAAGCTCCAGGATTTTGTCTTGTAAGCTGTGAAAGACGGCCGGTTGTCAATTCTGACGACGACGCCCTCGACCACATGAGCGCCGTTCGCCAGAGGTTCCGGTACGTCAAGGAAAGCCTCACACCTCTGGTTTAGATCATCCCAGGTTGTGTACAGAAACTTGTCCAGAATCGGTACATACTTGACACCAAGGCGCTCGCACCAAGCCTTTGTCTCTTCGGTTGGTAGCTCAATCCTCACACCTTCTGGGTTGGTCATGGTGATGCGGTAGATATAACAGTCATTTTCACCAGGCTCACAGCCGTAGGTAAAAACCGTCTCCTTTCCATACAGCTTTGTAAACTCCTTGTCCTTGACTTTGGAGTTTGAACAGCGCGGCATGATTGGCGTGGTCTCGTTGACCCAGCCTACAATCTCGCCAAAAACCTCAAAGCCTTTCGGGAGTTTGCCAACAAACATATCTTGATACTTTTTCCGGAATGCGTTTGAACCGTAAAACCCACCGTCAAAATCCCGCAAAGTTGTCCGCCGCGTCCCGCTGACGACGCTGTAATCCTCAGAGACTTTATCCTCCATGTGGAACAGGCGCTTCATCCAGGCTGGCCGTTTGCGCTTCGTGACCACAACAGTATTGGCTGTACGGAATGAACTGCCGTGGAGCTTGCGGGTAATATAAATGGTGTCGCCCGGCCTGAAGGCGTCCTGATTGAATGCCAACTGAGCCGTGTCGATATGCTCCACAAAGAACGGGTAGGAGACTTCCTTATCCTGTTCCTTACTGCTTCTTACGGTGCGATACCCGCTGCCCTTTGCGGTGCTTCCAGAACCTGGGATATACTTCCGACAGATTTCCCGTCCGTCCAGCGAAGTAATCTGTTCGCCGTCTGACAGCTTCGCAACGTCCGTGTATTTAGACAGAACTTCAATCGGTAGAACAAGCCCGTCAGACTTCTCGCCTCTCAGCTTGATAGCTGTGATGTTGCGCTTATCAGGGTCTAAATAGCCACCGATATTGTTGCCGTCCTTGTCCTTCTTGCGGACGAGATTATTGTCCGCTGCAAATTCTTCACTAAGCTGGCCGTCCACTGGAAAATAGACAACCCGCTGGCCTTCATAACAGCTCATGTCTACGATGACATTGCTCCTGAAAACCGTGGCACACTGTAGCCTGTCGGCATTGCTGTGTTTTCGCAGCTCCTTAATTGTTGTGATGTATCCGCAGTACATTAAAACTGAACCCTCCTTACTCGATCTTTCCGCCTGGGTTATAAACCCGGTATCGGTACACCCGATGCTCCATTCGCTTCTCCACCTTGCGTGTCTGTCCGAGAACCTCACGAATGAGGTTCATCATATTCTTCCCCCTATCGCTGTCGAGGAACTGAATCACCGGCTCCAGAAGCTCCACGGTGTCCTTGGATTCCCGGCGCTCCTGTCTACATTTCATGATCTTCGTGGCCACCTTTGCCCGCTGGCTATAGTCCAGCCCGCCAAGCTCCAGCATATGTAGATAGTCCTGGGTCAAACTGTCGAGGCGGCTAATCTCGTCGAAATTCCACTGATAATCCTTCATCATGTTGTCGATCATGGTGCAGAAATCGCTGATTCCCTCGGAAAAATGAGGCTGTTTCTTTTGGCTCATGAATCACCCTCCCTTGATGTTCTTAATAAATGTGCAATCTGATGTAAATAAAGGCTGCCAGCCGCGTGCAGAGGCGCCTGCTTCGCTTCAGCGGAAACGGAATAGACTTATTGTCCCAGGCTTTGCTTTGTAGACCTTTGTCTTAGTGGAGTGCCGATGATTGGCTGTGGCGACAGTCTTTATGTTCATTTGGGACGTGCCGAAATGGTTCAGCGGGCTGGTTTGGGTTCCGCCTTTGATCGGCCAACCAACTGGTCTCCAGGGTGGCCTCTTACCGATCTTTGTATTACTTCCGTTAACAACGAGAAGCTATCTCTACGCATGGAGATAAATAACATTGCACATTTTGTTTACATTGCTAAGTCCTGCTTAATCATACTGACTACATTCACGCCAAATTTTTGGTTGATATGGTCAACAATTCGGTCAATCGCCTCTCCTTCTACCATTTTGTAATAACTTCTGTGCCCCTCCATCACCTGAATATCATGCCTGTCCCACAGGACTCCGTTGCGGTGATCCATTATATAGGAAGAAAGCATAGCCCGGAACTGCTTCTTCTTT
Source organism: Oscillospiraceae bacterium (assembly GCA_021205585.1). Lineage (GTDB taxonomy): Bacteria > Bacillota > Clostridia > Oscillospirales > Oscillospiraceae > JAJPXI01. The sequence goes on along the minus strand of JAJPXI010000169.1, from coordinate 8,571 downwards.
TTGTACCCGACGGTCAGCTCGTTGTCCTTGTTAATCATGACGCCAAGATTCCAGTTCGATCCGGCGGACGAACCATACCTGGTCTTCGACGACTTGATTTGAAACGGTGCTCCAAAACCGCGAAGCACTTCCGCAATCAGGTTTTCAACCTGCCGGAAACTGAACGTGTATTTGGAAGAAACCTGGAAATCGTCTGCGTATCTGGTGTAAACAAACGCCTGGTCGTTGAAATTCCTGAGCCTTCTCGTCAACTCAAAGTCGACTGGAATCATCATGACATTGGTAATCAGCGGGGAAATCGGCGTTCCCTGAGGAAGCCCACCGTTTAGAAAGGCCAGGTCAATCGCCTTTTTAAACTCCTCTCGCCCTCTCTCGTTTTTCAAAACCTCCGAGAACGGGAAAATCATTGAGAACATATGGAGCACAAACTCCGGCGTTGTGCTGCCGAAGAAGTTCGACAAGTCGTATTTCCCATACCATCGGCTGTCGTTTTTCTGGTGCTTCTTCATACAGTCAACCGTCCCTCTGCCTTTCACATACGCAAAGGCGGAGGTGTGGTACAATGCTCTGAAGTCCTGTTCAAAAATCGTCTTCAACACACTAAGCGCGGTCATCAGCTCTGGTTCCGGCGCGTCGATCCGGCGAAGACCTCCGCTCTTTTTTGGGATGTAGAACTCGCTATAGAGACTCCTCCTCGGTTTCTGTCGTAAATCTTTGGTCTGCTCGTTGAACATGGATAGCTTGGAAATCAACCAGTCCACATTCACTGTGCTCAAGAACCGGTCGCTAATGTGTTCCACCTCGTAAGTTTTCGTCCCAGTTGGGTCGAACTCCAGGCTATAATGCTTGGAACTTTCCCGCTCACCGAACAGGAATTCCTCGAGTGTCATTTGGTGATACCTTGGCGACTGTTTTGCTGTAATGTAATACACAAAACCACCCCTTTCGACTGTCTGATACACCATAATCTGATAAGGATTGGCAGCCTTCCTAATCCCGAAATAATCATTCCGTCGCTCAGGTCTAAGAACGGTGCTTCGTTTTTGGTATGTGAAGGCATTGAGATTCCTTGGTTCCCGGGGCGACCGGAATTTGGTGATGTCTTACCGCCTTTCTGAAGTAACAAATCACGGCCGCAGATGGGTCGCCTGCCTCTGTTTCTCCCTTCGGGCAAATGGTTACTCCCGTTGACAACGAGGAGCTGCTCTTTTACAAGAACAAATTTCATTATGGGTATCAGACTTTTACTTAAAACGCATCCAGCATAAAGTGGAACCCGTCGATCATGACGAGTTTTTTAATGCCATTTCCTTTCACGAAGTTGAGAAAATTGTTCACACCAAGGGAGCAGATGAGCCAAACCGTGGTGGCCACGCCAAGCGTCACACCGCAGGCCGATACAGGCGTCTCCTCAGCCGCCTCCTCATTGGTGAACTGCATCGAATTGAGCAAGTTCTGCTTCATTTTGTAGTCCGACCAGTCTGCCGCGTAGTGCTGCGCCCCCTCAAGCAGGGTACGGAAGTCAAACACGGCTTTTATATTCATGTTATTGAAATGCTTCTGGACAATATCCCGGCGGACATCAATGTCGTCCACGGCCATAAAGATGTAGCCGGACAAAATCTTGCCCTGCCAGCCTTCCGGCTTCAGTTCCACCGTGTTGTTGATCTCCGGGTTGATTTCAGCCAGAATGGCGTGCAAAGCCTCAACCTTGAGCTTGCCCACGTCCTGCTGGCGGAATTGCTGATTTACGACATTGTGGGCTTCTACCCTATCGAAATCCCACAGTGTCAGCTTGGTCAGCCCGCTTCTAACCAGAAGTGTGGCGATGGTTGAACCAACGGAGCCGCATCCGATGATGTGGATGCGCTCCGTAACCTTCTCAGGCTGAAAAAAATCGTAACTTTTACTCAAATCTATCATAGAATCACTCCTTTACCACGGCAGCGGAATCTCATCCGGCCGTTCGTTCCGTTCAGGACGCTGGTTTTTCTGGACGAAAGAGCGGATTGTAGCGCCGCCCTCGAAAAGTTCGGCAAAGGAAACCGGCTCCGGCTCCAGCGACTCCTGGGTGTCCATAGATTCATGAGATGGTGTCCTCAACGGCTCCTCGTCTACACAGTCATCACCGTCCCACTCATCGTCCTCGTCCTCCTCCTCGTCGTCGAATAGATCTTCACCGTCGCACCAATCCTCAACGAGATCTTTGTACTCACGAAAGTATCTATCGTCATCGTCTGAGCCGCAGAAGTCATAGTCGTCGTCTTGGATATATACCGTATAGGCATCCTCTTGCGGCAGTCCATCTAGAAAATCCCTGACCTCTGTCCATTCCACCTGTTGTATTCTGTCACGGATTTCTCCATCAACCCAGTTGCAGAGTTCATCCCAGATAAATACATCGTTATGGTCGTAGTCTACTTCGTCGCAGAATTCTAACAGTTCGTACCAGGTGTCGATTTCACAGAATTCATCTCTGGTCATCAGAAATACCTCCTTTACAGATAATTCCTATACGAATCAACGCGCTTCTTCTTTTTCTTCTTGGCAGGAGCGACAGGTTTGCTCGCCGGTGCCACGCTATTATTCAGCAATACAGCTCCCGGTTGTGTGGCACCAGGCTTGGGAGGGATGGCCTGCGGAGCCTGATAAACGCTCCACCCTTGACCATATGTAGTAACATTTGGCTTGGCCGGAGTGTACACCTTATCCTGGACGGAAGCCCTTGCGTCGGTCAGGAACTTCCCAAAATCAACGCCGTCCTCTACAAACCCCAGTGTAATATCCACCGTCTCAAACAACACGTTTTCCGCAAGGTCGTAAATCTTAATCCAATTATCCCCGCGCTTATTCCAAATCAGGAACACATAGAACATATCGTCCTCGAGCTGGTCGAGAATCTTTTCATAGAAGCTGGTATCAACCCCCGATGGCGTGACCCCCATATTGACATGGGAATGACCCTGCATCCGGATATTGTTAAACACATCGTCTTCAAATCCCATCAGCCACATCTGATATTTTTCCTGGTCGGTATCCACGTTCGCGCCGGTGACAATCTGAGGGTAGACCAGGATGTCTGAGATGACATAGGCGTCCTTCTCGGTCTCGTGCCGCTTGGCTACCCCATGCCAGGCGATTTCTTTATCCGCGTCCGCGACCAGCATTTGCATTTTGATATACGAACTCGGCGTGAAGTAGAGCTTTGCCTTGCGGTTGAGTTGGCCGACGGACTTTGTGAAGCTGAACTTCCCATCGGCCAGCTTCGCATCTTGTAAAGCCTTATCAAACTCGCCCCGCATTTCCTCAATTTCCTGCTGTGTGAACTTAATTACTTTGCTCATTGGAATCCTCCCCTTCCTGGCTATTCAGCCACGCAACCGCGCCTTTCGGATCGACTACCGTTCCGTCTGGCAACTCGATACAGCGGATATTGATACGGTCACTCGCTCTGGGGCTGAACCCGTAGAGCCGCCGCATGAACTCCGACATCACGATGCTGTCCCCAAAGTTCAGGCTCTTACAGGACGCGATGCACTGCTCAATTGCGCCGATGTAGTCATTCCCCTCTAACAGCTGGTTAATTACGCTGGTGTAGGTCCCCATACAGGAGAACCCGTCGGTATGTGGATTTGGAGTGCAATCGTTAAACTCATACCCATAGCGATACTCAGAATAACAACCAACTCTGCCAGGCAGATCAAACTGATACGCTGCGCAAGCCCGGATCTTAATCGTCTGGTCGATGAAGATTGCGGTCATCAATTTCTTCATGTCCTCAGCCTTGATATAGTTGTCGCAAGCACGTCCGTCTGGGCGATAGATAAAGCTGCGTGGGTTGTTGATGGCCGCCCGCGCCAAGTCCTCATCGAAATACTCCAGATACCCCTTGGCGATAAACACCATCTTCGTATCATCGACATCGACCAACGACAGGCTCTGATTGCATAGAAAATACTGCATGATTTCAGACTCCCCGTCGCTCCCTTCAGCCGCCTTTTGATCCAGGCCGAGCAAGAGAGCGTCCTGATCCGCCTTCTGTTTAAGCAGATTCCCTATTTCATCATTGAACTCCCGGATTCTTTGGGTGATGTCCTCAATTCTGGTCGATACCAGACTCCGTTCTTGGTTTATGTACCGAAACTCGAAGCCGTCAAGCATCTCCCGAATCTGCTCAGACCGGAAATCATACTTTTCAGCCAGACGTAGGAGGCAATTCATATACCTATCCGATGTCCGCTCCCGCAACGACTGAATCAGTTCCATTTCCAGCTCGGAAACTCCGACCTTCGGATCGAAATACCAGGGCAGAAATGCAAAGATAGAACACTGTAAGTAGTGCATATACCTGAGATTTAACCGGGCGGCAAAAATCGCCACGCTCTTCGTCTCAGGATTCACAAAGCAGGACACGACAAAAGATTTTTGATAGAACTCAGTCATCTTTGGGAGCCGCTGCCAGCCATCAAGTTCATCGAAATACTCGGTCATGGTATCCACAGAACTGGACGCCCCGTCAACCTCCGGATTGCTGAAGTTGCAAACCACGATCTGCCCGTTGACTCCCTGAAAAATGCAGTCCAGTTCGTTCTCTGTGTACTGTTTTGCGTGCTCCTTGGATTGGAGTTTCTGGCTACATTCTCTGAACCTGAGCAAAATTCGCTCACCCTTCGGCAACCTTGGACCGACCAAAGCCCGGAGCGTAGCGACAAATGTCCGGTCGCGGATAAAGTTTGTTCCGTCGATACTGTCGCGGAACCTGATTTCTGCCGCCGGTGATGTGAACGGGGTCTCTTTGATTGCGTTTTCAAACATATAAGTTCCTCCTTTTCTTTTTGTGGATGGTGGCGGGTGCCGGAGTTGAACCGGCACAACGGCAATGCCAACAGCAACAACAAATGACCGAGCCAACTAAAGCATTCACGGTGCGCATCTAGATCCGTCTCCCGCCATAAATGCCCGCCGGGTAAAACCGGCGGGCTAAGAAGTCAGGCGTTGGTCGCCTTGACTACGTTCAGCAGGAACGCACGCTCGGTGATACCGAAATCCGCAAAGGTCTTGTCCAGATCTCCTGGCTGAAGAGCCGCACCGTCCAGGTGCATGACGCCCTGGGTGTAGTCGATACCCGCATCCTCCAGAACCTGGCGCAGAGTGGCAGTAGAATCCACGATGACGTTATCGCGCTTAACATTGTTACCGACAGTAATACGCAGCATAGTAATAATCTCCTTTTAATTTATAAATTTTGGCGTTTTGCTATGATGTAAGTTTCGGGGCGGGGTGCATCACCGCACCCCGCCCGCCGGGGTTACTGAGCCACCGTGATGCTAGCCTTGATCTCCTCGCGCTCGGCGGCGATCTCGGACAGCACGTCAGGCAGCGTTGCCTCCAGCTTGTTCAGCTGGGCGACGTTCGCACCAATGGTGTCGGCGACGAACTCGGTAATATCCTGGTCCTCCGGGGCACCTGCGGCACTCAGGGTCATAATAGCCAGCCCGCTACCGTCCCGAGCGGCGTTGGCAAACTCAGCCCCGTACTTACCGAGGCTCCCGCAACTGCCGTCTCTGCTGACACCCAGCTTGAAGACAGGCTCGCCGTCCTCATCCTTCAGCAGCAGTGCGTCAGGACGATACTTCTGGATGTTTTTGATGTCCTCCAGCTTCATGCTGGACGTGACGACAACAGCGTCACCTGCGATTACGATTTTAGCCATTACTCAAAACTCCTTTAACTCTTTGGCTCTTTGGCCATTTAGTCGCCATTGGTTGCGGTAAAGCCTGCAAAACCCGCATCCACCTACGCCACGGGGAGGCTGCGCTATGGTAGGCAACCAGCCGAAACCGGCTGGCAAGATCAATCCTCGTCCAGATACAATTCCTCGTATGGGTATTCCTCGTATGACTCAACGCCGTCCTCGTCCACCAGGAACATAGGCCGGTACACCGAGATGCCGTGCTCCTTGTACAGCCACTCACAGATCAGGTCTTTGAGCTGGCCATAGACATCCGTGCCGTAGCCGTCAATATCGCAGGAAATATCCGGCATGAAAATCTCCAGCATCTCATAGATAGCGAAGTCTAACTCCTCTTCACGCTGGTCAATCTCATCCAACTTCTTAATCATAGAATCCGGTCCGTCAAAATTCCCGGCCTGCTCTTTCTCGTCCTCCTCGGCGAGAATCCCCGACACATCTTTGGACATATAGGTTTCGTACAACCCCTCGACCACCTCGTAGCAGTCGAACGCGTCCACGCTCTCTGTCCGAGAAACGATGCCGTCGGCCACGACCTCGACGGTCGCTCCGATTGGGCTTCGACCCACAATGACAATCTCAAACCCATAGTCTGAATTTTCCGCGAGTGTTTCGTCTACCTGGTCGGTTTTCTCCAGCTCATCCAGGTAAAACCGCCAAACTTTGCTTGGTTCGACAAGAATTTTAGCTTCCATTGCTGTTCTTCCTTTCCTTTTTATACAGCGAATCCCTCGCTGCATTATAAATGGCCGTCCATAACTCTTCTTCAATGGTTTCAGATATGTCGATATACAGAGACTTGTATAAAGTCGCCAATGGGCGTACCTCCCAACTCAAAGCCTCCGCAAAATCCTCCGGTAAGGTTCGCTCCTCCAAGAGCTGGAGCAATTCCTCCCGGATTAGGTACTCCGCTGCAGAGTCCAAAATGACCTGTGGTTTCTGGGCGAGCAGCTTATCCCGCCATCGCTTCTGTTCCAGAGCTGCTTTTCTGTACAGCTCGTCGTGATTACTCTTTGTAATCAGACTCACCTCCTAACAAATGATCCGGCGCTTGCTCACGGTTAACCACAAACCCAGCGGGGCGAGTAGCAAAACCGGGGTTGCGTCGGAGTCCGTAAAGCCTGTGCCGTGTGCAGCGAAAACCAGCACACCGACACAGACAGCCAAGATTAACACACCAATCAGTTTCTGTTTCATTTTCTGTACTCCTTTCAATATGTGTTGGGCGGGTTCAGGCCCCATTCCGAACCCGCCCTGCGGAATCGAACCGCATCCGTCAGGGAAGAAAGGAAGTAAAAACCCGACAGAAACACCCACTACACTGTAGCACCCGCCCACTCCGCTACAGCCACTCGAACCCGTACCAGTCCAAGCCCATAGCTCAGAACTCGCGAAAGCCGCGATAACACCCGTCAGAACCTTTTACCCCGATCTCTCTGTAGGACACATTTCCGCTACCGACCACGAACTCACCTTTGTAATACTTGTCCTCGGCGATTTGCCGAGCCTCGTCCGCTGACTCAGCCTCAACCTCAAACTCCTGACTGACCAGCTCTTCAATCAAAACCTCATACGTCATAGCTCTCATCCTCCATAGAGGCAAGCAGATAGCCGTCAACATAAACCCCTTTACATCCGTTGGCAACACAACATTCGATGTCTGCCGTGTCCCATATGTAGTCCTCTAACATCTCGCCAACACCTCCTCCAGGTCGGCGACCGCAAGATGCCGCCGGTATCCCCACTGAACGGTGACTTTCTTCGACCCGTCACAGCCCCAGAAGTAGACACCTGGGTAGCTGGCGGCGAACCTGCCGCCGTCCCGCTTCTCAAACCTCGGAGAACCATGAATCCCCGTCCGCTTTGCGAACCGGAGAATCTGATCCCTGAACACCTCGAACGACATTTGTAAAACCTCCTTTTTATTTGACGGGGCGCTTTTGCGCCCCGTCTTTTTGCATGAAAAAGCCGCCCTTTCGGGCGGCGTGGGATTACAGGTATTTGAAACGATATTTGTTTGAACGGCGCACACCGTTGCAAAGTTTATACATATATACTAGAGAAATCCCGTTCGCTCTTGCGGCCTCGGTAGCACTGACATACTCCTCGATGATGTTTCCAGCCTCGTCGAGTTTAGCGCATCGACGGGATTGGTGCTCTCCAAAAGCTTGTTGATGTGCCCTCTGTGCAGGGGATGAATACTGTTCCAAAGTCTGTGGCTCAATGTATCCTGGGACAGAAACCTGCGGCTTCTGGCGCTCGTACCAGGGAACCTGCATAAGCAAGGTGGATCGCTCCTTGAAAGCCTCGTATACTGTTTTAGCGATGTCGCTTTCCCTGGCGAGCAACGCCGCGAACACCATAACGGCCTTGTCATCGAACAGCATATTGTGAACCACAGAAATTTCCGCGACCGTACCATTCAGGAACTCGCACAAATACCCGTAGTGACTCCCCCTACTCTTGGCGGTCTTTGCTGCTACAAGAAGCTGTTTGCTAGAGACATCCAGACAATACCCCTTAAATCTGGTTGCGTTGGTGCGATACGCATTAAGCAGCCGCTTCTCGTGAATGTCGAAAAATCTGCCTAACAGCTCATAATTATAAGCGTCGAACACCGGGATGTACGGCAAAGGCTTGGCATCCTGGAGGATGCTATGCAGTAGGTTGTCCGGCGCGATGTCAAGCGCCGTCTTGAAATCCTGCCAATAGCTCGGAGCTGTGGACTTCCCCTGCTTATCACCGCAGAACGGAGACCTGCTGGAAAGGTCAATTTTCAGAGTAAACGCAACAGAATCAGACAAAATGCAACAGGTTGC
>JAJPXI010000102.1 GCA_021205585.1 Oscillospiraceae bacterium | reverse complement strand
TCGCAAAATTTCTCGCCATCCGCTCTTGCCGATTTAATCAGTCCTTCCCTTACTCTATCAGGTGTCGTTCAGGATGATGACGTTATGTGTCTTTTCCCAAATAAAACTTATTGTTTTTACTCTCTATGACAAAATATTGCGAGGAGGCGGCAGATGACACAGCGGAAAAACCGGATTGTAATTGTATGTATTTCTGCGCTTCTGGTGCTGGCAGCGATATCTGTTTTTGTGTTCGGTTTTATGTTGCCCCGCCGCAATGCGGAGAACACTGTCATGCCTGCCGACGGCACATTCACAGCGCAGATGCTGGAAGACGGCACTCTGTCTCTTTCCTGGACAGCGGCAGAGGGTGCCGATGGTTATCTGCTGGAGATTCTCCTCACTGATCAGGACGGTACATCGGAAGATGCGACGCCGCTTTATCGAATCACGACAGAAGAAAATCAATGCGTTGTTCCGGCTTTGGACGGCATCGACACATGTGTGCTGCGCGTCACATCCTTTGTAAACTACCGGACACCGGTCGGGCTGCAGCATCGAACCGGAGAGGAACCGCTGGAGATGACAGTCGACCTGGAAACACCCGCCGTCTCCGACCTGACGTGGGACATCGATGAGGCTTCGGGCACCCTCCGCCTGTCGTTCGATATGGCCCAGGGCGATGTGTGCAGCGTTTCTCTGCTGGAGGACGGCGGGAGCGCTCAGACCCTGGCCGTTTTGGAGGAGGGAAAACTGTCAATCTCCTTCGGTGAGGGACAGGATTTGCCTTTGCCGGAGGTGGGACAGCCCTATACGCTCGGCCTCTGTGTTAAGCGGGAGCGGGACGGCTTCTGCCTTTATGGCCCGGTCTCCGCTACGCTGACTGTCAGCAGAGAGGATCTGCTGGGATGGGATCTGGCCGCAGAGATTACCGGCGAAGGAGATAACGTGTACACCCTCACCTGGCAGGAGATAAAGGGCGACCACTATGAGATTCAATGCTTAGACGCTGAAACCGGCGAGTGGGTAGAAGTCACCACTGTGTCTGCCGGCGAGACCTGCGCATATACCACGCCGCATCTGAATCCATTCTGTCAGTACAGCTACCGGATTGTGGTTTTCGGCGGTGCACTGGAGGACGGGGAAAGCATCATCTCCGAGACACTGATTTGCGAGACGGAGGCCAGCGCGATTTACTGTACTGTCTGGCCTGTTTCCGATTTGCCTGCCTATTCCGATTCGGAGATGACCGAGAAAATCGGGACGGTGGAGGCAATGCAGGCTTACTGCGTGCTGGAGCAGACGGGCAGTGCTTTCGGTGTATGGTCGGATGGACAGCTTTGCTACATCAGCAGCGACTACTGCATGATCAATCTGCCGGAATACATAGGAAGCCTGTGCAGTTATCAGATTACAAACAGTGTCGATTCCCTGTACATGGTGCATGAATTTGAGATTCCAGACGTAACAGGAACGGTCATCACTGGCTATGAAAATGTGATGCTGGCAGACGGCGAATATCTGGTTCCCCTGCTGTATCCCACAGCCCAAAAGCTGGTGACAGCTGCCCGGAATGCCCTTTCCCAGGGCTATCGCCTGAAAATTTATGACTCTTTCCGTCCAAACAAGGCGACACTGGAGCTGTATGACATTGCATTGGCTCTGCTGGATTGTGACCTTCCTGCTGAAACCTATACCGGCGTCAGCCTGGACAGTCTGAATTTACCTGACCCAACCATCGTCACAGAGACGGCAGAGGACGGAACGGAAATCGTGACGGAGATGCCGTTGACCTATCGAGACGTTATGCTGGGCGGCTACAACCTGAGCTCGTTCCTGGCGCGGAGCCGCTCCATGCATAATCTGGGCATTGCGCTGGATTTGACGTTGGAGGATGCTGCAACAGGAACGGAACTGGAAATGCAGACGTCTATTCACGACCTGAGTCATTATTCCGTCCTCAGTGAGAACAACAGCAATGCCGACACGCTGGCAGCCATCATGACGTCCGCCGGCTTTGGCGCACTCTCCTCAGAGTGGTGGCATTTTCAGGACAACGCGGCCAGAGACGGGTTGTCCCTGGCTACAGTATCCGATGGCGTCAGCGTGGAGGGCTGGACTGCGGACGATAACGGCTGGCGGTATCGCGATGCTGACGGCAGCTATTATACAGACTGCGCGGCGACGATTGCTGGTGTTGCATATGTATTTGACTGCGACGGATACGTCGTATCAGATTAAACCTTGCAAATAAAAACATAAAGGGGAGAAAGAAATGAAAGCCTTTGTCAGGAGCAAAAAGGGAATCGCGTGTATTGTGGCCATTGCTCTGGTGGTGGTCGCCGCAGCCGCTGTCGGCGGTTATCAGTACTGGTATTATCTCCAGCCAAAATTTCAGGATTATACAATAGAACTGGGTACAGAATCGGTTGGCATTGCGGACTTTATGACGCAGTATGCTGAGCCATCCAAGGTGAGCTTTGTCACAGATGTTTCCACTGTGGACATCAACTGCGTGGGGGACACCGAACTGACCTTAAAGCACGGGAACAAGGAAGAAACCGTGACCCTTCATGTGGTGGATACCGTTGCGCCTGTAGTGGAATTTGTAGACACCGTGGTGAAATCCATCGATTATGTCCCCAATCCGGAAGATTTTATCGTCAGCATTGACGACTATGCGGAGACCACCGCCTCCTTTGCGGAGGAGATTGAAAGCGTGGACACCTACGAGGATTTGTACCTCACGGTAGTCGTGACAGATGCCAGCGGCAACGCCACTCAACAGGAATGTCTGGTATCTTATAGCTGGCTGGCCGAATCCTATACCCTGGAACTGGGCACAGAGTTGACAAAACAGGATCTGTTGCTCAATGAAGCGCAGGGCGAGGAGTTGATCGACCAGGCGGCACTGGATGAGATCAACGCCTCCGGCGTGGGAGAATATACCGTTGCCAGTACCTCCGGCAGCAAGACAGTTTATTGTGCGGTGACGGTGGAAGATACCACGCCCCCGACGCTGGAGCTGAAGAATGTCAGCATCTATTTCAATGAAACGGCCACGCTGGACAGCTTTGTTGCCTCTGTCTCAGACGCCTCTGGCGATGTGGAGTTGCGCCTGATGACCGACTTGAAAAACGGCGTCGTGGGTACTTACACCGTGACCATCGAGGCGGAAGATGCCAATGGGAACGTCACCTCGGCGGATGCCACATTCACAGTCAAGAAGGATGACGTGGCTCCGGTCATCAGTGGACTGACTACCATCACCCTGAGCAAGCACAGCAGTGCGCCGAATTATCTCAGCGGGATCTCTGCTACTGACGCAGTTGACGGAAGCTGTACCGTATCCTACAATGCCAACAGCGTGGATTATGACACGGCGGGTACCTACTACGTCACCTATACCGCCTCGGACTCTGCAGGGAATACCGCTACATCCAAGCGAAAAGTGGTAATTGATCACGACAGCGAGGATGTCAGCAATCTGGTGGCGTCCATCGCCTCCAGTCTCAGCAACGATCCGGAGGCCATCCGTGATTATGTTCGCTCCTCCATCTCCTATTCCACCAACTGGGGCGGCAGTGATCCGGTCTGGTATGGCTTTACCAACAAGTCCGGCAACTGCTATGTGCATGCCATGTGTTTGAAAGCGATTTTTGACTATAAAGGGATCACCAGCCAGCTGATTTGGACCACGGACAAAACCCATTATTGGCTGATTGTCTATATCAACGGCGGCTGGAAGCACATCGACGCGACCCCCTCCAGCCAGCACAGAAAATACAGCCTGATGAATGACGAGCAGCGTTTGTCCACACTGTCCGGCCGGACCTGGGACACCTCCGCATGGCCGGCCTGCGAATGAGGGGTGGTCTATGCTCGCTCAGATTCTGATCCTGGTTGCAGGGCTGGCGATTTACGCTGGATATGGGCTCTATGGGCTGTGCTATCTGCTGATTGCTGCGGTTATCACCTGGTTGGTGGGTCTGCTGCTGCCCAGGCATCGGTGGCTGATGTGGCCGTTGATCGCGCTCAATGCGGTCATATTGGCATGCATCAAGCTCCAGCCGGTGACTCAGTGGAGCATGGCAGCGCCGTTGGGTGTGTCGTACTTTACACTTCAGATCATAGCCTATGTGGTGGATGTGGCGCATGGAAAATACCAGCCGGAGCGAAACATTGTCACCTTCGGACTGTACCTGACCTACTTTCCTCATCTGCTGTTTGGTCCCATTGAGCCGTTTGACCATATGAAGCAGGCATTGGCGGAGCGACGCTGCACCTGGGATGCGCTTTCCAGGGGTGGGGCGCGGGTCGCCTGGGGTCTGTTCAAAAAACTGGCGGTTGCGGCCCGGGCAGGAGTAGTGGTCGGCACAATTTCTGCCGCGCCGGAGGAATATCGCGGCGCGTATGCGCTGCTGGCCATGCTGCTGTATTCTGTGCAGTTATATGCGGACTTTTCCGGCGGCATTGATATTGTTCTGGGCGTTTCCCAAATGATGGGACTTCATCTGAGCGAAAATTTCAACGCACCCTATTTTTCTCAATCTATCGCAGAGTTTTGGCGGCGTTGGCATATCACGCTGGGCGCATGGCTGAAGAATTATATCTATATTCCCCTGGGCGGCAACCGTCGGGGTGGGGTGCGCAAGGTGTTGAATCTGCTGATTACCTTCCTGGTCTCCGGACTGTGGCACGGTGTACACTATTTGCTCTGGGGACTGTTCAACGGTATTTTTGTGGCCTTCGGCGAGGGGTTCAAAACCCGATGGAAGGCGCTCAACTGTGGAGTTACATTTCTAATCATCAGCATTTTGTGGGCCTTCTTCGTCTGGCCGGATACCATGACTGCGCTTGAAAGCATCGGCTCACTGTTTACCACCTTCAACTACGGCGCGCTGGCCGGAAACTTCCTGGAGTTGGGACTGAATATGGGAGAGTGGTTGGTGTTTTTGGTTGCTGTCTTAGTGCTTTGGGGTTATGACCTGTTTCAAAAAAGGCTGTCTCTTTGGTTTGGCTCCGCTGTCCCCGTCCTCCGCACGGCTGTGATTGCAGTGCTGGTTCTGCTTGTGCTGGTGTTTGGCATGTACGGCATTGGGTTTCATGCGGAAGAATTTATTTACAGCAGATTTTAGGAGGGACAGACAGGATGAAAACGAAACGAATCAGAACCGTGCTGTCTGTGGCTTTGGTGGTTGTCCTGTTCTGCGTTGCGTTTGCACTGCTTACCCGGCTGTTGCAACCCAAGTATGCTACATCGCTGACGGAGGGCAGCATGATCTCCCAATACTACCAGGAGAGCGGCGGCCATGAGGTCATCTTTGTGGGAGACTGCGAGGTGTATGCCAACTTTTCCCCCATGGAATTGTATCGCCAGGCTGGCATCACCGCTTATGTACGAGGTACGCCGCAGCAGTTAATCTGGCAATCCTATTATATCATCAAGGAGACCTTTACTTACGAAACGCCAAAAGTGATTGTATTGAATGTCAATTCTATGCGTTATTCGGAGCCGGTCAGCGAGGCGTATAACCGGCTGACCATCGACAATATGCGCTGGTCGTCAGAGAAGGTGGGCATCATTCAGGCCTCCATGACAGAGGAAGAGAGCTTTTTTTCCTATGTATTTCCGTTGCTACGTTATCATTCCCGATTCGACGAGTTGACAAGCGAGGACTTTCGTTACCTGTTCCAGAGCCAATACAGCACCTGGAACGGCTATCAGATGAATAAAGGGGTAGAGCCGCTGGAGACGCTGCCTACCTATCGCGCTTTGGCCAGTTACACGTTTGGGGACGTGTGCTATGAATACCTGGATCAGATTCGGCTGCTGTGCCAGGAGCATGGTACAGAACTGGTGCTGATTAAGGCGCCAAGTGTCTATCCATTCTGGTATGATGAATACGACGAACAAATCGAAGCTTATGCAGAAGCATACAATCTGGACTTTTACAATTTCCTGGATGTTGTTGACGAAATCGGGATCGACTACAGCAGCGACACTTACGATGCGGGCCTGCACTTAAATCTGTCCGGCGCCACCAAGCTGTCCTCCTATTTCGCCAATATTCTGGCGGAGACATATGACCTGGCAGACTACCGGCTCGATCCGGAGGTCTCTGCCGTGTATGAAGAAAAACTGCTGCAATATGATGCGGCAGTTGCAGAATAAAAAAGGAAAAGGAGTAGTATGACCATGAAAAAAGTATTGATTTTCCTGCTGACCGTCTTGCTGTTGCTTGGCCTGACCGCATGCGGAAGCGGGGAGGAAGCCGACCTGTCTAATCAGGTTATCACCCGCACCGACAAGGAAGAAAGCTCTGCCGGGACGGACTCGGAGACGGAAGAAACAGAGGATAGTGATGTGGAAACATCGGCAGACGCGGCGGCGGACGCATTCTCTTTTGAGATCGATGGCGTAACGCTGACTCCTGGGGCTGCGTTGGATTTGACCGTACTGCCAGATGCATCGTCCGTCTATACGGTGGAGAGCTGCGCAGTGGAGGGAACAGACAATGTGTATACCTACGACGCCTTTGAGGTGACGGCCTACGACGACGGCAGCGGCGAGGTGATCTATTCCATCTACCTGACGGATCCCAACATAACCACTGCTGAAGGCCTGGCGCTGGGCGATGATTTGAACCGCGTGACAGAGCTGTACGGCAGTGATTATGCAGAAAACGACACTGCGGTCGTCTATACCAAAGGCGACACTCAGTTGAGTATAATCCTTCAAGACGAGGTGGTAATCAGCATCGAGTACCTGCTGGTGCTTTGACGCAATATTCTCATGTTGCAACGCAAGCGCGGCTGAAGTGCTTTCCGCATTTTGTGCAGCGGTTGATTTGAAGGCTTCCCTGGATTTCCGCAACATTCTCTGAACCGGCTATGGTGTGCATACAGTCCACGTTGGTAGGGATAATCCCCTATAGAAGCCCGTCGATCTCCAGACTTCTCAGCGCCTTATGCGCATAGGACGGCTCATGTGCGAACATGGAATGGAGAAAAGCATGATCCGGCAACTTATAATATCTGTCCGGTTCATTTCTTAAAATATCTCCTGAGGCCAGGGGCAGGAGTTCCTCGACATTTTCATGGGCAAAGTTCATTCCGCCAGCCGAAAAAGAGATGCCGGCTCCAGTGACAGCTACGGTATACCGGCTTTCATTCAAAGCCTTTTTAAGCGGAACGGTCTGTTTTGAACTGTCCATCAGTTTCCTCCGCTTCTCATCTGCGAGAAAAATTCCTGCAAAACTCCCTGTAGTTATAATCCTTCCCCGGCCGGCAGAGGACGGCAAACTGAATAGACTCAAAGATGCTATCGCTGCCCATTCCGGCAAAGGTGAAATCCTGAATCGCGCGGGCGAACAAATCGGATACCAACGCCGCGTCGTTTCCATACACGCCACAGCCGAAGGCGCCCAAAATCAGGTGGCGACAGCCCTGAGATGCCGCCACCAGCAGCATCCCCTGGATACGGCGATAGAGCATTTCCTCATATTCCTGCCGGGACATCCCCTCCAGTCCCATGCGAACCATCGGGGCGGCGCAGCTCATGACGGAGATGGGGAACGGCTGGTCAAGCGGCTCAGATGCAGCGTCCTTGATGACCTCCACATTGGGCGAGAGCAGCACCCCGTCAGATCCCATATGGGTCTTTCTGGCGTTGTTATAGTCATAGTATCGTTTTGCGCCCTCACTCTCCAGGGACAGCAGCAGGGACGTCCTCCGGCAAAGATCCTCCTCCTGGGCACTGGCCCCGTCCCGGGTTCGGCCTCCGGGCCGGGTGGCACTGGCCAGATTCAGCACCAGAATTCTGGGCGCAGGGTCTCCCGCGCTTTTCAGGCGCTGATACTGTTTCTGCGCCAGAACAAGAGCGTCCTCGTTCTCGCAGTCGAAGGTACAGCAATCGTTCTGCGGCTGCATTTCTTTCGGTTCTGTGGCTTTAAGCGACGCAAGCTCCTCCGGCAGAAATACCTGAATTTCCCGCATCTGCATCGGCGGGAAGGCAAGCTGCACGTTTTGTCCATCCTTCGAGTAGACGCCCCGTTCCAGAATGGCCAGCGTGTCCTCCAATATCTCAATATTCTTTTTTCTGCGCATTTCCTTTTGCCGCTCTCTCTCCTGAATTTCGTCCTCGGACAGGCCCTTATATTCCGCAGCCCGCATTTGCGCAGCCATTTGTTTCAGTTTTTCCTCCTCGGAATATGCTCTGTTTGCTTCCTGCTCAGCCATTTCCGCTCCGCCTTTCTGTCAACCTGCGAAATACATCGTCGCACGCTTCCCGGATGTTCAAATCTGCAACACGGTCAAAGCCCGTGTGCCCGGGATTAATCTGGACAATGGCGGCATCTTTTTTTCTGTAATCCCAGTAAGCGCTTCCGTAATAACCGTTCGTTCCGATTACAAGGATTAAATCCGCCTTTGAAATCCACTCCCGCGCTTTCTGTACGCCTTCCTCCCAAAGGCTGATGTGGCTGTAAAGCTCCCAGGGGAGGATGTTTCCGCCACAGGATTCACACTTTGGGAGCTCCTCCTGCTCCCAGATTTCATAGCCATCATAATGGCGGCCGCATTTTGAGCAGCGGTTGATTTGAAAACCTCCCTGAATTTCCGCCACATTTTTTGAACCGGCCATTGTATGCATACAATCCTCGTTTGTTGTGATAATCCCGGTCAGTTTCCCGGCTGCCTCCAAGTCGCGCAATGCGTAGTGACTGAAACTGGGCTTGTAGCTGTGCATGGCCTTGACGTAAGAGCGCAGGAAAGCTTCGCTCCCAAGGTCACCCGGACGAATCGTTCTGGCGAGCTGACTGTATGTGATCCCTCCGCCGGCCAGTGAAATACCCGCCCCGGTAATGGCAACCATACTGTGGCTTTGATCAATATAGTCGGCCAGCTGCTGTATTTGATCCACGTTCTTACTGCTTCTGGCAATTTTCATACGTTTCACACCCTGTCTGCGTCCTGCTCACGCATTTTTGTCCCGTTTTTCCTTCAGCTTTCTAAATACGTCGTCACATTCTTCCCGAATGTTCAAAACAGAAACCCTGTCAAACCCGGTGTGTCCCGGATTAATCTGCACAATCACCGCATTTTTATTTCGATGCCCCCAGTAAGCATCTCCATAGTTGCCCCGCGTCCCAATGGCGAGGATCAGATCGGCTCTTGAGATCCAATCTCTGGCTTTCTGGACATCCGCGTCCCAAAGACCGATGTGGCTGTAAAGGGGCCAGGGGAGGATCTCGCCGCCACAGGATTCGCACCGCGGCAACTCGTCCTGTTTCCAAATCTCATATCCGTTGTAGTGGCGGCCGCATTGCTTGCAGCAGTTGACCTGAAGGCTGCCCTGAATTTCCGCCACATTTTTTGACCCGGCAATCGTGTGCATACAGTCCACGTTTGTCGTGATGATTCCGGTGAGCTTGCCCGCCGCCTCCAGGTCTGCCAGGGCATAGTGGGAAAAGCTAGGCTGATAGGAAAACATCATCTCCAGATAGGTGGGCATAAAAGAACCGCCGTCGGAGCCACGTCTGCGCCTGCCGCCGCGGTTGGAAAAGAGCATCTGTCCATAAGTGACCCCGCCGCCACCGACGGAAATGCCCGCGCCGGTGGTGGCGACGATTCTGCTGCTCTGGTCGATATAGTCGGCCAACTGCTGAATTTTGTCCATATTTTTGTCTTCTCCGGAAAGCATCATGGGAGTCACCCGTTTAAGACTGCGTTCAGCGCTTCGGCGGCGTCCGCCCGGATGTTCAGGCCGGCGATTTGGTCAAACTGCGTCGCAGACGGATTGATTTGCACCAGCTTTGTCCCGGCCCGCATCCGGCTCAGGTATTCGTCGCTGCGGAAACCCGTGGTGCCGATGACCAGCACCAGATCCGCTTGGGAAATCAAATCGGCAGCTTTCCGCATATTCTCCCGTGAGACATCGCTGCCTGCTCCGGACTCCCGACAGAACGCCGCCGGCATCAGCGGCGCACCGCACTTCTCACAGCGGGGCATATGTCCCTGGTTCCACACCTGATAATCGCAGCAGCGCTCGCCACAGTCGATGCAGACGTTGTCCCGGAAGCTGCCCTGAAACTCAATTACATTTTTGGAACCGGCAACAGTGTGGAGGCAATCCAGATTCTGGGTGACAATGCCACAGAGCTTTCCCTGGCGCTCCAGCTCCGCCAGCTGCTTGTGAACGGTACTCGGCCCCTTGACAAAGGTGGCGTCCAGAAAGGCGTCCTTCATGACGGCATAAAATTTCTCCGGGTTTTTGCGGACATAGGAAGAGGAAAAAATCCGGCCGGCATTCATCCTGCCAACGCTTTGCTTGAGCCTGCGCATACCGTAAAGATAGGAAATCCCTGCGCCGGTCACAGCGACAGTCTTTTTGCTCTGCTCCATGCACTCCTTTAGCTGACTATATTCAGGTCTCATCATTTTCCATCCCCGATCCACTGCCTGACTTTCTCCTCATCGACCTTGTTCAGCCGAAGCCCGGCATGAACCGCAGCGCCCGTGCAGGCGTTCTTCAGCAGCGCTACAGCCTGTTCCGGGCCGCTCATCCCGCTGGTACAGAACGGATAGACATCCTTACCTGCAAAATTGTACTGCGAGATGAATGACATGACCAACTGGGGACATTTGCTGTACCAGATTGGAAAACCGATCAGGATACGGTCGTAGGATGCAAAGTCCTCTACCTTGTCCACGACTGAGGGGAGTTCATTTGTGGAAAATTCTTTTCTGGCTATTCCAAGCGCAGTGAAATAATTGCCATATTTCTTTTCGCCCCTGATCTCAAATAAATCTCCGCCTACAATTTTTTGAAGCTGTTCCGCTGCCCTTTTTGTCGCACCGGCTCTGGAGTAATAAGCAATTAACGTTTTCATCTTAACTCGACCTCCATCATGAAATCATGAACAGTACCCATCGGAGAGCGTTTTGTTTCCCCGGTGGGTGCTGTCTGCGGGTTGATTAGGGAAGCACTGATTAGATGCGCCTGCGGTGTCCGGCGGAACTTTTCCGCCAGCCGCCGCAGGCGCATTGATTAGATACAGTTGGTACTAATCGAAACGGTCAGATCCCTTGGCTGTGCGTCGCCGCTGAGACTATAGCCGATTGCGGCGGCCGAGACGGGCTTGAAGCCCTCCGGAATGCCCATTTTCGCGCACAGCTCTTCATTTCTGGAAAGAGCCTGCACCGCGCCCCAGAGATAGATGTTCCCTACCCCGGCATCGGTCGCGGCGAGCAGCATATTTTCAATCACGCAGGCTGTGTTCGCAAGCTCGATTCCCGGTGCCATCTGCTCCTGAGAGGCGGAAATGAAGATGACAACGGGCGCACCATAAAAGAAATCCCGCGCATCCACCTTCATCGCCGCGGCAGTGAACTGGTTGATTTCATCGAGAATCTCTCTGCTGCGGCACACCGTCAGATGAAGCGACTCCCTTTTGTTCGCGCCGATTGGAGCCTGACAGCCCGCCTTTACCACCAAATCGACAATTTCATCCGGAACGGCTCGGTTGGGATCAAAGTCCCTTGTTGATTTTCTTTTCGCAATGGCTTCTAATGTTTGCATGGTAAGCCCTCCTTAATGTAGCTTGAATGGTTACAGTATAACGCGTCAAAAATATAATGTCAAGAGTTAAATTTGATTTTTCGGTGAAAAACTGATATACTTTTTTTCGTTCGCATGATACAGAGGGAAGAAGGTGGGCTCATGCGCGCCAGCAAGCGGTTTCCATTGGCGGTTTATTCTCTGCTGTTTGTTGCAGTTTTGTCCCCCAAAAAGCGTGTGACAAGTACCCTTGTCGCAGAAAGCACAGACTCGAACCCCGTAACAGTCAGGAATATTTTTCTCAATCTGTCGGAGAGCGGCCTGTTGATCGCCGCCGCAGGAAAAAACGGCGGTGTACATCTCGCCAAGGACCCAAAGGACATCACACTGTGGGACATATACCAGGCGGTGGAGACAAACGATGTGGAGAAAATCTTCAAGCTCCACGAAACAGACAGCGACTGCCCCGTGGGCAAAAATTTTTATCAAATATTGCTCCCCCATATGGTAACTGCCGTCAACGCCATGAAGGCAAACATGGAACAGGTGACATTGGAAACCCTGATGAACGAGTTAAAGCAGCTGCTAAAGGGAACCTCTAATAACTATGGCAAGAACAGATGACAAAAGATTTTGTTGCAGAAAAAGGCACAAAAGCGCAGTTGGGACGGGCTTTTTGCACTCCGCCGGTTTTATGCCCTTACTCCGTCCGCAGTGCAGTAACAGGGTTCATTTTCGCCGCCTTTCTTGCGGGCAGGAGTCCGCTCAGCACCGTAATGACAATGCTGATGATGACCAAAATCAGCGCATAACTCCATGGCAGTACCGCGTTGACATCGGTCGAACCGGCGAGGACATGAATCAGCGCATTAATCGGTATGATTAGCAGCTCGGAAATCACAACGCCAAGAAGCCCGGAACTGATGCCGATGATAAAGGTCTCGGCATTGAACACCTGAGAAACGTTCCGCTTGGAGGCTCCGATAGCCCGAAGGATGCCGATCTCCTTGGTGCGCTCCATCACCGAGATCTGTGTGATGATAGAGATCATAATGCAGGAGACGATCAGCGAAATAGCCACAAACGCAATTAGCACATAGGTGACCACATTGATAATGGTGGTCACAGACGACATCATCGTGCCGACCAGATCGGTATAGGTAATGACCTTTTCGGTCTCTCCCGATGACTCCATGCGGCTATTGTAGTCATCCAAAAGCGCCACAATCCTGTCCTTGGCCTCAAAGTCCGTGGGGTAGATGTCGATTTCGGCGGGCGTGGCGAAATCCACATACCCCAGAGTGGCCAGATTGCTTTCGTAATCTGTGCTGGTGGCGGCGTTCATCGAGAGCAGCAGCTCCGACAGCGCGTCGGCATCCATCTGGAAGCCGAAGGCGCTGAGCAGGGCGCTTTGATCGGTGTCCAAAAGCCCGCTGATTGCGCTGCTCATCATCGATTCCATACTGTCCGACAACTGCCCTGATATTTGGACAAGCAGACTGCCTGCGACCGACTCCATGGCGGCGGACAGCTGCGTGGAAATCTCCGCCGTCAGGGTGTTTGTCAGCTCGGACTGCATTTGCTCCGAAAGGCTCAGAAGCTGCTCCTCGATGGAGTCCATATAGGCGTCGACTGCGGCGGACAGTGCATCCTCCAAATAGCTCCCCACCGCCGCCGTCAGCTGGGCTTGCAGCCCCTCCCAGTCGAGCAGATCCGTCAAGCCGTTTGACAGAATCTGCGCGGCCTCATCTGAACTGAAATACTCGGTCAGGTTCCCGCTGAGTGCATCCAGGTCTATCGCCGAGGTGGCGCTGTATCCGGACACAAGAGCGGCGGCCAGCTGCGCGAAATCATCCTCGCTGATGCTGAACGAGAGGTCCGCTGTCTCGTTGATATATGCAGTCACAGCGGCGGTGACCGCTTCCACATCCGCCGAGGTAATCTCCTCCTCACCCTCCGGCAGCGCCGATTCAATCGCATCGGTCAGCCCTTCGGCGGACACGGAAATGTCCCCAAATGAACTATGGTCGTTCAAAAATTCAGTGATGAGCTCAGTCGCCGCGTCGCCTGTCAGGTAGGCGGAAAAGTCCTCACTCAAATCGGAATATGCAATCCCAGTGCTCTCCAAATACTCCAGATACCCATTCAACAGGTCGTTCAGCAGCGCGGCGGCGGCTTCGGCTGAAATACTGGCGGCGGCGCTGTCGAGAATTTCGCTGACGTCCAACTCCGAAAGGTCCAGGGAAAGGGTGTCCATCCCCGAAAGATCCAGGTCGTTGGCGTCCACCTGAAAATCGGACAGGTACTCCAGCAGTGTGTCGGTGTCCACCGCCAAATCCGCCGAGGAAAGGCCAGACATCAGTGCGTCGGTATCGAGACTCAGTGAGGACAGATCCAGGGTGGCGGCATCGAAGCTTACGGAATCAAAATCGAACAAATCTGTCAGCGCCGTCTCGTCCATCGAGAACAGGGAGCCGATGCTGAAGCTGCTGCCGCTCTCCCCAAACGCCTCCCCGGTGAAAATATTCACATCGGGCGTGGCAAGCTGCGCCTGGACCGCGTCGCTCTCCGCGGCAAGCTGCGCCATGTGGGTCACCAGCGAGGCAGGGTAGTTGATACCGGTGGACAGGGCGGAGGCACTGTCCCCGGCGGGCCGCACCACGCCCACAATGGTCAAATCCTCTCCGTTTTCTACCAACTGGTTTAAGTACGCCTCATTCTCCGTCTTGTCCACCCAGACGCCGTATTCGCTGTCATACGCGTAATAGTCGGCAGCGCAGACCACTTTATAGGTGGTGCCCAGCACGTCCTCATAGGAGTAGCTGCTCTGGGCGGCGCTCCCGCCGCTTGAATCCCCGACGAGGAGCGCCTCCAGTTCAGAGTAGTCCCGCAGGCCCAGGGCGTAAAGCATATAATCGCTGATGCTCCCGTCCGAGGTGAGCACCAGCACACACTCGTTGTAATTTTCCGGCCAGTGTCCCGCCATCACCTCATATTTATCCTGATAGAGGGCCTCGCTCTCCGGCATGGCATAAAAGGAGCTGATGCTGTACGCCGCCATCATGGAGGTCAACATCGAGTTTCCACTGACAGAGCTCAATGTCGTGTCGGGGTTGACCTGTCGCACCCCGTCGCCGGTGGTCAAATAGATCTCCGGCTCCAGGTCATAGAGATACTCTATAGCGGTCGTGTAATTCTCCAGGCCGCTTTCGCCGCTGTCGATGTACTCCTTCAGGGATGTCAAATCGTTTGCATTCATCTCGGAGAATAGAGTTGACACAATTTCGGTCACCGAGATCTCCCCATCGTCAGAGCCCGTGCCCGCCGCGGTGGAGGACATGGCCGCCATCAGCGAGGTGATATCGAACTCCGAATCGGTAATCTGAAGGGGATACTCGGCCAGGGTGTCCTCTTCGATCGACTGAATGTAGGCGTTGACGCCGCCTGAGAGCGCCAGGATCAGCGCAATGCCGATAATACCAATGCTCCCCGCGAAGGCGGTCATAATCGTCCGGCCCTTTTTGGTTCGCAGGTTGTTGGCGGAAAGCCCCAGCGCCGTCCAAAAGGACATGGAAGTGCGCGCCTTTCTGTCTGTCCTCATGGCTGCTCCCCTTCCTCTCCGGAGAACGGGTTGGAATCAGAAATCAACCGTCCGTCCTGCAAGCGCACAATGCGGGTGGCATACTGCTGCGCCAGCTCCGGATTGTGGGTCACCATAATCACCAGCCGGTCGGCTGCAACTTCCTTTAACAGCTCCATCACCTGAATGCCAGTGGCGGTGTCCAACGCGCCGGTGGGCTCGTCTGCCAGCAGAATATTCGGGTCGTTGGCCAACGCTCTGGCAATGGCCACCCGCTGCATCTGCCCGCCGGAGAGCTGGTTCGGTTTTTTGTGAAGTTGGTCGCCCAGCCCTACTTTCCTGAGCATTTCGGTCGCGCGCTCCTTGCGCCTGGCACGGGAGACGCCCGAAAGGGTCAGCGCCAGCTCCACATTGGCCAGGACGGACTGGTGGGTAATCAGGTTGTAGCTTTGGAATACAAAGCCGATGGAATGGTTGCGGTAGGCGTCCCAATCCCTGTCTTTGTACTGCTTGGTGGAAACACCGTCAATGATCAGATCGCCGCTGTCGTAGCGGTCCAGGCCCCCGATGATATTCAGCAGCGTGGTTTTGCCCGATCCGCTGGAGCCGAGTATGGCGACAAACTCGCTCTCTCTGAAGCCGAGGGACACGCCGTCCAGCGCCTGCTGCACCAGGTCCCCCGTCCGGTACTGCTTCCGAATTTCCTTGATTTGCAGCATACGCGCACCTCCAAATACTCCATGCCTTCTGAGAATTTAAGGAAGCACTGATTCAATGCGTCTGCGGCGGCGAACAGGATGCCTGCACTTTTTGCGCGGGGCTGTGCCTATCGGCCATCGCCCCCTGCATTTGCGCGAAAGAGGAATTGGCCATTCACACAGCGCTTCAACGCCTTCTTTTGTCGCAAAATTTCTCGCCATCCGCTCTTGCCGATTGAATCAGTCCTTCCTTAATGTCTTGTTTGAACCAGATTTCAGTATGAACTTTTGAAATTAAGAAAACCGAAATTTCCCCTTTACAAACCGGCCGGGATGTGGTACAATTATATTATAAACGATAATGATTATCGTTTAATAGGGAGGCAGCATGGAAAAAACCAAACGCTACAGCAAAAAGCGGGAGGCCATCCTGCGGGCCCTGCGCGCCAGCGACCGGCACCCCAGCGCCGGCCAGCTCTACCAGGCCCTGCACCCGGACTACCCGGATTTGAGCCTGGCCACGGTCTATCGCAACCTGGCCCGGTTTCAGGACGAGGGCCTGGCGGTCAGCGTGGGCCGGGTGGACGGCCAGGAGCGGTTTGACGGGAAGGTCAGCCCCCACGCCCACCTCATCTGCCGGGGCTGCGGCGCGGTGGTGGATTTTTTCCAGGTGGAGCAGCAGGCCCTCTCGGCCCTGGTTTCCCAGGCCGCCTGGCAGGGCGGCCTGCAGGTGGACAGGAGTGAGCTGACCTGCTACGGCCTGTGTCCCGACTGCTCTCCCCGCCAAAACTCTGAGACGCCCCAAAATTAACAATCAGGAGGAAATCACGATGAAAAAATTTGTATGCCCCGTCTGCGGCTACGTCCACGTTGGGGACGAGCCCCCCGAGTCCTGCCCCGTGTGCCATGTGCCCGGCTCCCGCTTTGTGGAGCAGACCGGGGAGATGACCCTGGCCGCCGAGCACGAGTTCGGCAACTACGCCAGCCAGGTCAAGGACAATCCCGACATCAGCGCCGAGGATAAGGCCTATATCCTGGAGCAGCTGAAGGCCAATTTTGACGGCGAATGCTCCGAGGTGGGCATGTACTTGTGCATGGCCCGGGTTGCCCACCGGGAGGGCTACCCCGAAATCGGCCTGTACTGGGAGAAGGCCGCCTATGAGGAGGCCGAGCACGCCGCCAAATTTGCCGAACTGCTGGGCAGCGAGCTGGAGCCCAACATGAAGGCCGATACCAAGGCCAACCTGGCCTGGCGGGTGGAGTGCGAGTTCGGCGCCACCCAGGGCAAGGTGGATCTGGCCGCCTGCGCCAAGAAAAACGGCCTGGACGCCATCCACGACACCGTCCACGAGATGGCCAAGGACGAGGCCCGCCATGGCCGCGCCCTCAAGGGCCTGCTGGAGCGGTACTTCAAGTAAGCGAACCGAAAAAGCGGTGTGTTATCCAAAGCGTCCGAGCATCCGCCAGGCGGCGGTTACCGCTGTGCGCCGCTCCGGCGGCGTGGCGACGGCGGACGCGCTCTATCACTATCTCGCCTACTCCGAAATGGTTCTGCCCACATCCAACTACTGGCCCGTTATCCACGGGCTGAAGCCAGGACAAGTGGAGGAGGACGCGGAAGGGGTACAAATCTTAGGGAAGGACTGATTAAATCGGCAAGAGCGGATGGCGAGAAATTTTGCGACAAAAGAAGGCGCAAAAGTGCAGGATCAGGAGCGCCGCAAGGCGCGGGCATACCCCTTGAGGGTAATACTGTTCGCCGCCGTCTCCCGGCCAGCATAGCTGTCCAGGTGACGGTTTCAGCGTT
>JAJPXI010000030.1:1158-17765 GCA_021205585.1 Oscillospiraceae bacterium | reverse complement strand
GGTGCTGGTGCTGGTGCCATAGGTAATTCCCAGGTCGTAGGCCCAGTAGACCGCCGCGTAATAGTAGGCGCTGGAGACGGTCACGTCGTCAAACAGAAATTCCGCGTCAGAACCGGTCAGGACGGCGATGGCCTCGGTTTTGGTCGCGCCGCAGACGGTGCAGGTGTAGACCACCTCGCCCTGGGTGTACCGGGTGGCTTCTACAGTCTCCACGCCCTCGTCCCATGTGTGGCCTGTGGCGGGGATGGTGACGGTGTAGGTATACACCTCGTCGCCGCAGGATGTGCAGGCCACGGTGATCACATAGGAGCCGTCCTCGGTGCAGGTGGGCTCGGTTTTCTCCACGCTGCCCTCATAGGTGTGGGTGTGGGTTCCCTCACCGCCGGTGCTCTTCTGGAAGACGGCGGTCACGGTCACGGCACTGGCGGGCATGGTGAAGCCCCCGTCGGTCACGGCAATCTCATTGCCCTCGACATCGGTCACAGTCAGAGACGCCAGCTCATAGCCCTCATCCGGCTCGGCGGTCACTGTCACGCTCTCCCCTGCCGCTGCGCTGGCGGGGCTGACGGTCACGGTTCCGTTCTCCGCCTCGGCGGCGGTGACGGTGTAGCTCTCGCTCCCCTCCCCGGCGGTGCGGTTGATGGTGAAGGTGTCCACTACCTCCGTGCCGTTTTCAATGGCGTAGGTGGTAATGGTGAAGGAGGCCGGCTGCGATGAGAATGGTCACCGGCACGGTGAGAACGACGCCCAGGGTGGCGCACAGGCCCTGGGCCAGCTCCACCGCCAGATAGTCCGAGGAGAGCAGCTGGGCCGGCTGATAGCCGTAGGCCAGCAGGCAGAGCATGGTGTTCAGCCCGGTTCCCGCAAAGGCCAGAATCAGGGTGTTGCTCATGGTGGCGATCATGTCCCTGCCGATGTTCAGGCCGGAATGCATCAGCGCACCCCGCTTCATTTTTGGATTTGCCCGCACCAATTCCTCCAGCGCCGCCGCCAGGGACACCGCCACATCCATCACCGCTCCCAGGGCGGAGATCATCACCCCCGCCAGCAGCAGATAGCGGATGGACATTCCGGTGGAATCTCCGGCCATCAAAAGGGCCTCCGCGTCGTCGGTATTGTAGCCGGACAGGTGCAGCAGCCGGGAAAAGAGAAGAAAAATCAGCGCCGTAGCCGCCACCCCCGCCAGGGTGGCGCTTAGACCCACCGCCGTCTGGCGGCTGATCCCGTTGAGCAGCAGCAGACTGACGCCGGAGATCAGCAGCACCGTCAGCAGCGCCGCCCCCAGGGGGTAAATCCGTGGTAAATGGCCTGCACCATAAACAAAATGATGGTCAGCAGAGAGTAGGCCACTCCCAACAGCGCCCGCAGCCCCTTGCCCCGGCCCACCAACAAAACGGCCAGGCAGAACGCGGACACCAGCAGCCCCAGGGGGAGTGTCCGGTCGTAGTTATATACAGTGTAATAGGGGTCGGCGTTCTCCGGCAGGTCGGCGCAGAGGATGACGCGCTGGCCCTGGGTGACATAGATGCTGTGAACACGGGTCAGGTAGTTGGTCAGCTCCACCTGCTCCCCCCCTTCTTCTCCCCTTCTAAAATGCGCACCGTCAGCGCTTGGGTGCCCAGCCATAACGCACCGTCGGCGTCGTCCCGCTCCAGATTCTGCTCCTCCACCCGCACCACCACGGCCCGGACATAGTGGAGACTGGAGTTGTTTACGGCGGTATAGCTGTTCAGGCTGTCCCAGTCGAACAGTGCTGCCGCCGCAAGAATTGCCGCCCCCAATACCAGGGCGGCCAGGGTCAGATACGTTCTCTTTTTTGCCAGTTTCTCCATTGCGGTCTCCATACTTTATCACGGTCTCCAGACCGTGCTTTTTTCATTGCCGCCGCTTATGCGGCTTTCCCGTTCAGTCCTGCCCGGCGGCCCGCAGCAGCGCGGCGATGAGAACGCCAAAGGCCACGGCCAGCGGAACGATCCAGAGCAAATTGACGATGTGCATCATAACTTTTCCTCCTTTCCGTCTCCCGGCCTGTCGCCGGGCTTCTACGGATAGTTTAAGGACTTTTTCCCTCCACTGCTATCACACATGCGCCAAATCTGCGTTAATCTTTTGTAAAACGTACGTGCCATGCACCAAAAAAACATCCGGACACGGTGCTGGGCACCGTGTCCGGATATAAAGCCTGAATCCGTATTCCATTATTTTTAAGGCAACACCGCACAGAGCGGCAAGAGTGAATTGCGAGTCAAATTTCCGTCAGAACAAGGCGCAAAAGTGCAGGAATACTGTATGTATTTCAAACTTTTGCAACGCGGTTCTGGCGGAAATTTGCCGCAAGGCACTGCAGTCCGCTCTGTGCGGTGTTGCCTTAAGACAATATGCGTTATACGCCCGCCAGGGCCTGCTCCAGGTCGGCCAGGATGTCCTCGATGTCCTCAATACCCACAGAGAAGCGCACCAGGTCGGGGGAAACACCGGCGGCGGCCAGCTCCTCGTCGTTCATCTGGCGGTGGGTGGCCGAGGCGGGGTGAAGCACGCAGGTTTTGGCGTCGGCCACATGGGTGGCGATGGAAGCCAGCTTCAGCCCGGCCATGAACCGCTCGGCCGCCGCCCGCCCCCCCTTAACCCCAAAGGAGACCACGCCGCAGGTGCCGTTTGGCATATACTTCAGGGCCAGTTCGTAATGCCGGTCACCGGGCAGGCCGGGGTATTTGACCCAGGCCACCTTTTCGTGGCTTTGCAGATACTCAGCCACACGCTGGCCGTTTTCACAGTGGCGGGCCATGCGCAGGGGCAGGGTCTCCAGGCCCACATTCAGAAGATAGGCGTTCATGGGCGCGGGGATGGAGCCGAAGTCCCGCATCAGCTGGGCGGTGGCCTTGGTGATAAAGGCCCCCTCCAGGCCGAAGCGCTCGGTATAGGTCACGCCGTGGTAGCTCTCGTCCGGGGTACACAGGCCGGGGAACCGGTCGGGATACCGGGTCCAGTC
Source organism: Oscillospiraceae bacterium (assembly GCA_021205585.1). Taxonomy (GTDB): domain Bacteria; phylum Bacillota; class Clostridia; order Oscillospirales; family Oscillospiraceae; genus JAJPXI01. The sequence continues at coordinate 14,776 of JAJPXI010000030.1, read as the reverse complement.
AAACTTCCCGCTGTCCACAATGCAGCCGCCCACCGCGTTGGCGTGGCCGTCCATGTACTTAGTGGTGGAGTGGGTCACGATGTCCGCGCCCCACTGGAAAGGGCGGCAGTTGACCGGCGTGGGGAAAGTGTTGTCCACAATCAGGGGGACGCCGTGGGCGTGGGCGGCGTCGGCAAAGCGCTGGATGTCCAACACCGACAGGGCGGGGTTGGCGATGGTCTCCCCGAACACCGCCTTGGTGTTGGGCCGGAAAGCGGCCTCCAGCTCCTCCAGGGAGCAGTCCGGCTCCACAAAGGTAAACTCAATGCCCATGCGCTTCATGGTGACGGCAAACAGATTGAAGGTGCCGCCGTAGATGGCCGAAGAGGCCACCACATGGTCGCCGCAGGAGGCGATATTGAACACGGCGTAAAAATTGGCGGCCTGGCCGGAGGAGGTCAGCATGGCAGCCGTCCCCCCCTCCAGGGCGGCGATTTTGGCGGCCACCCGGTCGTTGGTGGGGTTTTGCAGGCGGGTGTAAAAATAGCCGCTCTCCTCCAGGTCGAACAGCTTGCCCATGGCCTCGCTGGTCTCATAGCGGAAGGTGGTGGACTGGATAATGGGGATGTTCCGCGGCTCCCCATTGGCGGGCCGGTAGCCCGCGTGAATGCAGTCGGTGCTGATTTTCATAACAAACTCCCTTCTATTCTGTGCCTTTACAATGTGTTTATTTTACACGCTTCCCGCAGCCTCGTCAATCCCGGCTTTGGACGACGCGGGTTATTCCGTGGCGGTCAGGGGGCCGGTGATGGATACGGGGCCGTAGCTCTCCAGGGTCTCCCCTTCCACCAGGACGCGCACCTGGTCAACGTCTTTCAGGGCGCACAGGGTATTGACCACGGCGTATAATGTGGCGCCGGCGGTCTCCTCCCCGTCGGGGGCGGCGAAGACGAATTCGCCGGACAAGTCTACCAGGCACACCCCGTCCTCCACGCTTACGCTCAGCAGGGACGTCCCCGCCGGGAGGGACAGGCAGCCCTCCGCCGTCTCCGGCCCGGCCAGCAGCTGGGCCAGGACACTCTCCTCCGCGCTGCCGCCCTCCGGCTCCACCAGGCGGTATTCCACCTGGAAGCTCCCGTCCTGGCAGGGGAAGTACAGCGCGGCGATAAAGCTGTCGTCGTCCTCCCCGCCCACTGCCAGCAGGATGTCGCTGGCCCGCAAATCCTGGCGGCTGCGGTAGGGCAGCAGCTCCCCCTCCACCAGGATGCGCACCGTTTCGATTTCCTCCAGCTGGCACAGGGTCAGGGCCACGCAGTAGTCCGCCAGGGTCAGCTCAAAGCCGCTGAGCCCCCCGTACTGCTCGTTGAAATTGACTTGGGCCAGCCCGTCCTCCACCGTCAGCTCCAGCACGGACAGGCCCTCCGGGAAGGGGGTGTACAGCCCCTCCCCCTCCGGCCCGGCCAGCAGGGCCGCCAGCAGGGCCTGGGCGTCCGGCTCGTCCTCCCAGTCCCGCGTTTCCAGGGCGACCACGGACTCCTGCCCCCAGCCGCCGTCCTGGACGACGGCGAACCACAGCCCCAGCTGCTCCGTCTCCTCCCCGCTCTGCCTGACGTACAAGCAGCCGGTCAGGGTCAGCAGGCACGCCGTTAGGGCAATCAGGCGTTTCACGGCTGGCCTCCCCCCTTCTCCTCTCCGGCACTTTCAGCGCCTTCCCAGGCGGGCAGCCGCACCAGAAAGACGGAGCCCTTGGGCTGGTTGCGCCGGGCGCTGACCGCGCCGCCGTACTGCCGGGCCATGGAGCGGACGATGGACAGCCCCAGGCCGGTGCCCCCCGCCGCCCTGGAGCGGGCCTTGTCCACCCGGTAAAAGCGGTCAAAGACGCGGTCCAGATCCTCCTCCGGGATACCCACGCCGGTGTCCTCCACCTGGAGAAAAATTTCCCCCTCCCGCCGCCACAGGCGCACCAGCACCTGCCCGCCGGGATAGTTGTACTTAATGGCGTTTTCAATCAGGTTGAATACGATTTGATACAGGTCGTCCGGGTTGGCCTCCACGGTGCAGTCCCGCTCCAGCTGGCAGGTCAGCTCGATCTGCCCCGCGTTGGCCAGGGGGCGCAGCATATGCTCCACCCGCCCCACCACGTCCTCCAGGCGGGTGGGCGTTCTGACCGGCTCCAGCTGGGCGTCCAGCCGGGTCAGAGTCAGCAGGCGCTCGGAGATGCGAATCAACCGGTCGGCCTCCTCCCCGATGTCGCCCACAAACTCCCTGGCCGTGTCCATGTCGATGCTCTCGCTTTGCAGGATGGAGTCGGTCAGCAGGCGGATGGAGGCCAGGGGGGTTTTCAGCTCGTGGGAGGCATCGGAGACAAAGCGGCGGCGCACCTCCTCCGTGGTCTGGAGGCGGCCTGTCAGCTGGTTGAACTCGTCGGCCATCTGGGCCAGCTCGTCCCGGCCCCGCAGCTGAATCCGGTGGCTGTAATTGCCCTCCCGCACGATGCCGATGGCCTTGAGCAGGGCGCTGACGCGGGATGTCATGGCCTTGGAGAGCAGCACGCTCACCACGATGACCACCGCCGTGACTACCAGGGACAGGGAGGTCAGGTTGTTCTGCACCCGCTGAAGCAGAGCCGCCTGCTCCGCGTCCTCCTCGTAGAGGATGACCGTGCCGATGACGCCGTTGCGGTAGACGATGGGCGAGGCCGCCCGGCTTTCAAACTGCCCGTTTTGATACACGCTGTAAAACACCGTGTTCCCGCTCAGGGCCTGGCGGGTCTCCTGGAGCAGGGCGTACCGATAGACGGCGCCGCCGCTTTCGGCAGAGTCGTAGAGCACCATGGCGTTGGTATCGGTCACCAGCACGCGGGTCAGGCCCGCGCTGTCCAGCTGCTCCATAACCCGCTCCACCCCGGCCTTGCTCAGCGTCTCCAGCCCGGCCAGGGCCGAGGCCATGACGGCGGTCTGGCTTTGCAGGGAGTCCTGTTTGGACTTGAAAATAAAGTCCTGGGCCACCATCACCGGGTAGATGTTCAGCAGCAGCAGCACGGCGGCGATGACCGCGATGTACGTCAGGGCGAAGCGCACCTGGAGGGAACGCCTCCAGGGCTTTTTCTTTTTTTCCTCCACAGCGTCCCCTCCCCTCCGGCGCGGCCCCTGTTATTCCGACGCGGCCAGATAGTACCCGATGCCCCATTTGGTCATGATAATCCGGGGCTTGGCGGGATCCAGCTCCAGCTTCTCCCGCAGGCGGCGCACATGCACGTCCACCGTGCGGTAATCCCCCACATACTCATAGCCCCAGACCAGGTTCAGCAGATTTTCCCTGGAGTACACCCGTCCGGGGTTGCGCAGCAGCAGCTCCATCAGGTCGAACTCCTTGGCGGTCAGCTCCACGGGTGTCTCCCCTTTCCATGCGGCACGGGCCTCCGGCTCCAGGGTGATATGCCCGGCGCGCAGCCGCTCCCAGTCCTGCTGCTTCTGGCCGGACGTTCCCGCCCGGCGCAGCAGGGCGCGGATGCGGGCCTTGACCTCCAGGATATTAAAGGGCTTGGTGATATAGTCGTCCGCCCCGTACTCAAAGCCGATGAGCTTGTCCGTGTCCTCGCTGCGGGCGGTCAGCATGATGATGGGCACGTTGGAAAAGGCCCGAATCTCCATGCACGCCTGGAGCCCGTCGATTTTCGGCATCATCAGATCCAGGATAATCAGGTCGAACCCGCCGTCCTTCGCCAGGGCCACGGCCTCCTCCCCGTCGCGGCCCACCTCCACTTGGTAGCCCTCGTTTTCCAGGTTGAATTTGATGCCCTTGACCAGCACGGGCTCGTCGTCTACCACTAAAATCTTTGGCATATTCTTCTCCTATTCCACGGTAATATATTCCAGCATTGCCTCCAGGGTACTCTCCCCGATTCCCGGCACCCGGATCAGATCCTCTACTACGGTGAAGGGCCCGTTTTCCTCCCGGTCCTCCACGATGGCCTGGGCCTTGACGGGGCCGATGCCGGGCAGGGTCTCCAGCAGCTCCGCGTCGGCGGTGTTGATGTTGACCAGCTCCTGGGCCTGTTCTTCCTCTTCCCCGGCCTGCTCCGTATCCTCCGATTGAATCAGCAGGGTCTGGGTCTGTACCGCGTAGTCCCCCCGGCTCCACTGCTGCTCCAGGAAATAACCCGCCGTCCCCAGCACAAAGACCACTGCGGCGATGAGGACGCCCCGCTCCACGCCGGAAAGCTTCATAAAATTTCCTCCCCTTTCCCCGTTGCGCAAAAGAAGGAATTTTGATATAATGTGTCTAAAAACAGACGATGAAACCACCCGGCCTTCCGTCCACCGGAACCGTTCCATAAAGTATTATACCATAATCAACAGGAGAATCCCATGAAAAAATTACATTTCTTCCGCCGTTTTTTGATTTTAATATGCGCCCTCGCCCTGCCCCTGTCCGGGGCGGCCCTCGCCCTGGAGTCCCCGGAGGTGGAGGCCACCGCCGCCCTGCTGGTGGACGCGGAGAACGAGACGGTACTCTACGAACTCAACGCCACGGAGCAGCGCTACCCGGCCAGCATCACCAAGATTATGACCGCCCTGCTGACCCTGGAAGCGGTGGACCGGGGGGATCTGGACCTGGACCAGGTCATCACCGCCCCCAGCTGGATTTACGATGATTTGGAGTCGGGCAGCTCCACCCAGAACATTCAGAGCGGCGAGGAGATGTCCGTTTTGGATCTGCTGTACTGCGCCATGCTGCCCTCCGCCTGCGAGGCCTGCAACGTGCTGGCCTACGCCGTGTCCGGCAGCATTGAGGATTTCGTGGCGCTGATGAATCAGCGGGCCGAAGAGTTGGGCATGGAGGGCACCCACTATGTCAACACCCACGGGCTGCACGACGACGACCACTACACCACCGCCTGGGACATCTATCTGCTGTCCAGGCAGGCCATGGAGAACGAAACCTTCCGGGAGATTGTGGCCACCGGGGAGTACACTGTGGCCGCCACCAATCTCAGCGAAGAGCGGACGTTTTACAACACCAACGCCCTGATTACCAATATGTATTACTCCGGCTACCTCTACTCCTCCGCCATCGGCATCAAGACCGGCTCCACCTCCCAGGCGGGGTACTGCCTGGTCTCCGCCGCCGAGGAGGACGGGCGCACTTTGTACTGCGTGGTGCTGGGGGCGGAACTGTCCCCCCAGTCGGACGGCAGCTACAAGCGCATGAATTTCGCGGAGACCATCACCCTGCTGGACTGGGGCTTTGACAATTTCAGTTACACCACCCTGCTGGACAGCACTGAGCCCATTACAGAAGTGGCCGTCACCCTGTCCGACACCGACTATGTGCTGGTCTATCCAGACGGCAGTCTGTCCGCCCTGGTGGCCAACGACCTGGATTTGGAGAGCCTGATTTTGACCCCGGAGCTATACGCCGAAAGCGTGGAGGCCCCGGTCAGCCAGGGGCAGGTGCTGGGTCAGCTGACCGTGTCCTATGTGGACGAGGACACCGGGGTGGAGACGGTGTACGGCTCCGTGGATTTGGTGGCCATGAACGACGTGGAGCGCTCCCAGCTGCTTTACCTGGTGGACCGGGGGCAAAAGCTGGTGGCCTCCACCTGGTTCAAGGTGGCGGTGGTGCTGTTCTTCGTATTGATAATCGTACTCATCCTCCTGATTTCCTCCCGCCGCCGCCGCAAGCGCAGCCGCCGCTCCTACAGCTACAGCGGTTCCTCCCACCGCAGGAGAAGATAGCATCGTAAAACCATCCCGCTCCCCCGGAGACCGGCGCCGGCCGGCTTCGGGGGAGCGGTTTTTGTTTCCGGAGCCTGATTACCGAATCTGCCCGTTCCCGTAGATGATGTACTTGGAGCTGGTCATCTCCTCCAGACCCATGGGGCCGCGGGCGTGGAGCTTTTGGGTGGAGATGCCGATTTCCGCCCCCAGGCCGAACTCGCCGCCGTCGGTGAAGCGGGTGGAGGCGTTGACGTACACCGCCGCCGCGTCCACCCGATCCAGAAACCGCTGGGCGGTGGTGTAATTTTCGGTGACGATGGCCTCGGAGTGGCCAGTGCCGTGGCGGGCGATGAAGTCCATGGCCTCGTCGGCGCTGCCCACCACTCGGACGGCCAGCTTATAGTCCCCGTACTCCGTATCCCAGTCGGCCTCGGTGGCGGGAATGACGGTGAACTCCCCCAAAATGCTCCGGGTCACGCCGTCCCCGTGAATCTCCACGTTCCACTGCTTCAGCTTCTCCCAGGCCATAGGCAAAAACTCCTGGGCCACGCTGTGGTGAACCAGCAGGCACTCTGCGGCGTTGCACACGGAGGGGCGGGAGCACTTGGCGTTGGTGATGATGTTGGCGGCCATCTCCAGGTCGGCATGCTCGTCTACGTACACATGGCACACGCCGCTGCCCGTCTCGATGACGGGCACCCTCGCGTGTTCCACCACCGAGCGGATCAGCCCCCGGCTGCCCCTGGGAATCAGCACGTCCAGGTAGGCGGTCAGGTTCATCAGCTCCACGGCGCTGCTCCGGCTGGTATCCTCCACCAGGCAGACGCAGTCCCTGGGCAGGCCGGACTGCTCCAGTGCGTCCCGCATAATGCCGGCCAGGGCCAGGTTGCTGCGGATGGCATCGTGCCCACCCCGAAGAATGACGGCGTTGCCAGTTTTCAGGCACAGGGCGGCGGCGTCCACCGTCACGTTTGGCCGGGCCTCGTAAATCATACCCACCACCCCCAGGGGCACCCGGCGGCGGCCAATCTGCAGCCCGTTGGGGCGGCGCTCCATCTTGGTCACCTGGCCGATGGGGTCGGGCAGGGCGATGATCTCGCCCACCCCGGACACAATGCCGGCCACGCGCTTTACATCCAGCATCAGCCGATCCTGCATTGCCGGGGACATCCCGGCGGCCCGTGCGGCGGCCAGGTCCTCGGCGTTGGCGGCCAGCACCTCCCCCTGCCGGGCCAGCAGGCCGTCGCAAATGGCGTCCAGCGCCCGGTCCTTCTCCCGGGAGCTGGCCACGGCCAGCGTCCGCGCGGCCTCTTTCGCGGCTCTGCCCTGGCGCTCCAGGGCGGTCAGTTCTTTTTCTTCCATGTTCCACAGTGCCTCCTTGCTTTGGCTTTGTATATCAATAAATGAAAAGGAATTTAACTTTACACTTGTTTCTGTGCGCAGAAACGGGTTCCCACCGGCTTGCCCTCGATAATATCGTACAGCGTCTCCACCCGCGCCCCGTTGGTGATGACCATGTCCACCCCGGCGGACATGGCAATCTGGGCGGCGGAGAGCTTGGTGGCCATGCCGCCGGTGCCCCGCCAGGAGCCGGCGCCCCCGGCCATAGACCACAGCCGTTCGGTCAGGCGGTCTACCCGGTGGATGAGCACGGCCCCCTCGTCCTGCCGGGGGTCGGCGGTGTACAGCCCGTCAATGTCGGACAGCAGCACCAGCAGATCCGCCCCGCACAGCTGGGCCACCAGGGCGGACAGGGTGTCGTTGTCCCCCAGCAGCTTGGACTCCCCCATCTCAATCTCGGTGGAGCAGACCGACTCGTTTTCGTTGACCACCGGGATGCACCCCATCTCCAGCAGGGCGGAAAAGGTGTTGCGCAGGTGCTCCCGGCGCACATCGTCCCGGACGTCGGCGGCCCCCAGGAGAATCTGGGCCACGGTGCAGCCGTACTCCCCCAGCAGCTTGTCGTACATATGCATCAGCTCACACTGGCCCACGGCGGCGGCGGCCTGCTTGCGCTCCAGCTCCTGGGGCCGCTGGGCCAGCTTCAGCTTGTCCGTTCCCACGGCGATGGCCCCGGAGGACACCAGGACGACCTGGTGCCCCATCCCCCGGAAGTCGGCCAGCACCCTCGCCAGTCGGTCCAGAGTGTGCAGATTTGGCGCGCCGTTTTCCCGCGTCACCGTGGAGGTGCCCACCTTGACCACAACGCGCCGTCCATCCTGTTTCACAGTTCATCTTCCTTCCAAAAAGTAAAAAATCACAAATATAGTATAACACCAAGAAAAAAATTTGTCTATAAAATTTCCAACTTTCCTTCCTCTTTTTCTTGAAATTTGCGCCCGTTTGGATTACAATAGCCCTGTATGAGCAAACCGGCCCGGTTCGCGGCCCGGTTTTACATCGGCGAAGGGGGCGCGGAGGATGGTCAACGTGGTGCTGGTAGAGCCTGAAATCCCCATGAACACCGGCAACATCGCCCGCACCTGCGCCGCCACCAGGAGCCGCCTGCACCTGGTTCGCCCCCTGGGGTTCGACATCTCGGACCGGGCGGTCAGGCGGGCGGGGCTGGACTACTGGCCTATGGTGGATCTGCGGGTCTACGACAATCTGGAGCAATTTTTTGAGCAAAACCCGAACCCGGATCTGTGGCTAGCCACCACCAAGGCCCCCAGGGGGTACGCCCAGGCCGCCTTCCGGCCCGGCTGCTATCTGCTCTTCGGCAAGGAGACTGCCGGGCTGCCGGAGCCGCTGCGCATGAAATACGCCCAGCGGTGCATCCGGATCCCCATGCGGCCCGAGGCCCGGAGCCTGAACCTGGCCAATTCAGCGGCAATTTTAGTCTATGAAGCCCTGCGGCAGACCGGCTTCCCCGGCCTGAGCGACGCGGGAGAAATGAAAGGGGTAAGCACATGAAATACGCGAAAAAAACTGTACAGGATGTGGAGGTGACCGGCAAGAAGGTTCTGCTGCGCTGCGACTTCAACGTCCCCATGGACAAGGCCACCGGCGCCATCACTGACGAAAAGCGCATCGTCTCCTCCCTGCCCACCATCCGCTATCTGCTGGAGCGCGGGGCCGCCGTCATCGCCTGCTCCCACCTGGGCCGGCCCAAGGGCAAGTGGGTGGAGAGCCTGTCCCTGGCCCCGGTGGCCCGTCGGCTGGGCGAGCTGCTGGAGACACCGGTGCAGATGGCCAAGGACGTGGTGGGGCCGGACGCCCAGGCCAAGGCTGCGGAACTGAAGGCCGGGGAAATCCTGCTGCTGGAAAACCTGCGCTTCCACCCGGAGGAGGAGAAAAACGACCCCGCCTTCGCCGCCCAGCTGGCCGGGATGGCCCAGCTGTTTGTCTCCGACGCCTTCGGCACCGTCCACCGCGCCCACGCCTCCACCGCCGGGGTGGCCGCCCACCTGCCCGCCGTGGCGGGCCTGCTGGTGCAGAAGGAACTGGACATTATGGGTGGCGCGCTGGAGGACCCCAGGCGGCCCCTGGTGGCCGTGCTGGGCGGCTCCAAGGTGTCCGATAAAATCGGCGTGATCAACCATCTGCTGGAACTGGCCGACACCATTATCATCGGCGGCGGCATGGCCTACACCTTCCTGCGGGCCAACGGCCACGGCATCGGCGCGTCTTTGTGCGAGGAGGATCGGCTGGAATACGCCTCCGAGATGCTGAGAAAGGCCAGGGAACGGAACGTGCAGTTCCTGCTGCCGGTGGACCATGTGGCCGCCAAGGACTTCTCCCCCGACGCCGCCCCCATCATCCTGGACACCACCAGCATCCCCAACGATCTGATGGGCCTGGACATCGGGCGCAAGACCATCGAGCAGTACACAGCCGCCTTGCAGGAGGCGGGCACCGTCATCTGGAACGGCCCCATGGGGGTGTTTGAGTTCCCCGCCTTCGCCAAGGGCACCCAGGCCGTAGCGAAAGCCATGGCGGACAGCGCCGCCGTCACCATCGTCGGCGGCGGGGATTCGGCGGCGGCGGTGGAGCAGCTGGGCTTCGCCGAGCGCATGACCCACATCTCCACCGGCGGCGGGGCCTCTCTGGAGTTCCTGGAGGGCCGGGAACTGCCCGGCGTGGCCTGCCTGCTGGATCGGGACTGACTTTGTAATCCCAGGGAATCAGAGGATTCCCATTATATAAAATGTAGTACACCAGATAAGAAAGGAAGGATTCCCATGAACCGCCGTTACCGCAAGCCTATGATTGCCGGCAACTGGAAAATGAACCTGACCCCATCTGAAACCCGCAGCTTTGCCGAGGCGTTCAAGCCCCTGCTGAGCAAGCCCCGCCTGTGCGAGGTGGCCCTGTGCGTCCCCTTTATCGACATCCCCGCCGCCTTAAAAGCCTGCAAGGGAGGCCGGATCGCCATTGGCGCGCAGAATATGCACGAGCTGTCCAGCGGGGCCTACACCGGCGAGGTCTCCGCCCAGATGCTCCGGGATTTGGGCGTGAAGTACGTCATCATCGGCCACTCGGAGCGCCGCCAGTACTATAATGAGACCGACGCCACCGTCAACAAAAAAGTGCTGGCCGCCCTGGAGGCCGGGCTGCGCCCCATCGTCTGCGTGGGAGAGAGTTTGGAGCAGCGCCAGTTCGGCGTCACCCTTGAGTGGATTACCTGCCAGGTTAAGGCCGCCCTGTACGGCGTCCCCCAGGACAAGCTGCGCCGGGTGGTCATCGCCTACGAGCCCCTGTGGGCCATCGGCACCGGTCAGACGGCCACCGCCGAGCAGGCCGGCCAGGTCTGCAACGCCATCCGCACCCTGATCCGCCGGCTGTACGACGCAAAGACCGCCCGCTCCGCCACCATCCTCTACGGCGGCTCCATGAACGAGAAAAACGCCGCCGAGCTGCTGGCCCAGCCGGACATCGACGGCGGGCTGATTGGCGGCGCGTCCCTGAAACCGGAGGCCCTGAGCAAAATCGTCCAGGCGGCCAATCAGGAGTAAATACCCAGTAAGGAGTGTTCCATGAAAACACCGACGACATTGATTATTATGGACGGCTTTGGCCTGAGCGAAAGCGCCCCCGGCAACGCGGTGGCCAACGCCCGCACCCCCAACCTGGATCGTCTCGCCAAAGAGTACCCCCACACCCAACTGGACGCCTCCGGCCTGGAGGTGGGCCTGCCCCAGGGCCAGATTGGCAACAGCGAGGTGGGCCACACCAACATCGGCGCGGGCCGGGTGGTCTTTCAGGATCTGCCCCGCATCTCCAGGGCCATTGAGGACGGCTCTTTCTTCCAGAATGAAGAATACCTGTCCGCTATGAACGCCTGCAAGGCCCAGGGCACCGCCCTGCACCTGATGGGACTTCTGTCCGACGGCGGCGTCCACAGCCACAATACCCACCTGTACGCCCTGCTGCGTATGGCAAAAGAGCAGGGGGTGGAGCGGGTCTACCTCCACGCCTTCCTGGACGGGCGGGACGTGCCCCCCGCCTCCGGCAGGGAGTTTGTGCGGGAGTGCGCCCAGACGTGCGCCCAGCTTGGCGTGGGGCAGATTGCCACCGTCATGGGCCGCTACTACGCCATGGATCGGGACAAGCGCTGGGATCGGGTGCAGAAGGCCTACGATGCGCTGGTTTTAGGCGAGGGAATCGCCCAACCCGACCCCGTCCAGGCTGTGCAGGACTCCTACGACGCCCAGCTGACCGACGAGTTCATGCTGCCCGCCGTGTGCGTGCCGGAGGGGCGAATCGGCCCCGGGGACTCGGTGATTTTCTATAATTTCCGCCCGGACCGGGCCAGGGAGATCACCCGCTGCCTTGTGGATCCGGCGTTTACCGACGTGGCGCGGAGCAAGGGCTTTTTCCCGGTGCGGTTTGTCTGCACCACCGAGTACGATGCCGCCATGCCCAATGTGTCGGTGGCCTTCCCCAAGGTGTCTTTGCAGAACACCATGGGGGAGTATCTCAGCCGCCTGGGCCTGACTCAGCTGCGCATCGCGGAGACCGAAAAATACGCCCACGTTACCTTCTTCTTCAATGGCGGCGTGGAGACGGTGTTCCCCGGCGAGGATCGGGTGCTGATCCCCTCCCCCGCCGTGCCCACCTACGACATGAAGCCGGACATGAGCGCACGGGAGGTCACAGCCGAAACCGTCCAACGCATTGAAAGCGGCGCTTACGACGTAATCGTCCTCAACCTGGCCAACTGTGACATGGTGGGCCACACCGGCATCTATGAGGCCGCCCGCTTGGCAGTGGAGACGGTGGACGACTGCGTGGGGCAGGTGGTAAAGGCTACCTCGAAAATGGGTGGAGTTTCCATTATTACCGCCGACCACGGCAACGCCGAGTGCATGGTGGCCGAAAACGGCGAGCCATTCACCGCCCACACCACCAACCCCGTCCCCTTCATCATCATCGGCGCGGACGTAACCCTGCGCCCGGGCCGGCTGGCCGACATCGCCCCCACCATGCTGGACTTGATGGGCCTGTCCAAGCCTTTGGAGATGACCGGCGAAACCCTAATCCAATAAAAAAGGAGACCAACAGCTATGAAACAGATTATTGAAATCACCGACGTACTGGGCCGCGAGATTCTGGACAGCCGGGGCAACCCCACCGTGGAGGTGGAGGTCTACCTGGACGATGGCACCATGGGCCGGGCCGCCGTGCCCTCCGGCGCGTCCACCGGCATCTATGAGGCCTGCGAGCTGCGGGACGGAGACAAAAGCCGCTATCTTGGCAAGGGTGTCCTCAGCGCAGTGGAGCACGTCAACGGAGAGATCGCCGAGTGCCTGGTGGGCATGAACGTGCTGGATCAGACCGCCATCGACGCCGCGCTCATCGAGCTGGACGGCACCCCCAACAAGACCCGCCTGGGGGCCAACGCCATTTTGGGCGCGTCCCTGGCCTGCGCCAAGGCCGCCGCCGAGTCCCTGGGCATGGCTTTGTACAGCTACATCGGCGGCGTGAACGCCAAGCAGCTGCCCGTGCCCATGATGAACATCCTGAACGGCGGCGCTCACGCCACCAACAACGTGGAGATTCAGGAGTTTATGATTATGCCCGTGTCCGCCCCCTCCTTCCGGGAGGCCCTGCGTCGGTGCGCCGAGGTGTTCCACACCCTGAAAACCGTGCTCAGGGACAACGGCACTCCCGCTGCCGGCGTGGGCGACGAGGGCGGCTACGCACCCAACCTGAAAAAGGACGAGGACGCGTTGAAAGTCATCGTCACCGCCATCGAGCAGGCGGGCTACAAACCCGGCGAGGACTTTATGATTGCCATCGACGCCGCTTCCTCCGAGTGGTGGGAAGAGGAGCAGCAGTGCTACATCCAGCCCAAGTCCGGCCGCAAACTGACCCGCCAGCAGCTGGTCAATATGTGGAAGCGGTTTGCCGACGCCTACCCCATTATCTCCCTGGAGGACGGCATGGCCGAAACCGACTGGGAGGGCTGGGCCATGCTGACCAAGGCCATCGGCAGCCGGGTGCAGCTGGTGGGCGACGATTTGTTTGTCACCAACGTGGAGCGCCTGGCCACCGGCATTGAAAAGCAGGTGGGCAACGCCATTTTGATTAAGGTCAACCAGATCGGCACCCTGACCGAGACCCTGGACGCCATCCAGATGGCCAACCGGGCCGGGTATACCGCCATCGTCTCCCACCGCTCCGGCGAGACCGAGGACGCCACCATCGCCGACATCGCCGTGGCCGTCAACGCCGGGCAGATTAAAACTGGCGCCCCCTCCCGCACCGACCGGGTGGCCAAGTACAACCAGCTGCTGCGCATCGAGGAGGAACTGGACACCGTGGCCCAGTATCCCGGCAGGAAGGCGTTTTTCAATTTGAAGTAAGGGCCCGCAGAGGGGTATTTAATCCACAAGGGGTGGGGCCCGGGGGCCCGCGCCGGGCCCCCCAGAGATTGTGAGGCCCACACGCTAAAAAAAACGATGAGACGGCCG
>JAJPXI010000030.1:0-1148 GCA_021205585.1 Oscillospiraceae bacterium | reverse complement strand
CTCTCGTCTGTGTGTTTTTCTTTCTTAGCTCCCTGTCGCTGGGGTGTGGTGCGTTATTGACCCCCCTCCGGGGCCCCGCCCCCCCCCCCCCCCCCCCCCCACCCCTCCTTTTTGCTCAGCCCCAGAAGGAAAAAATCGGATTCAGCAGCAGCGCCACCAAAAGCAGCGCGATTGCCACTAAAAGCAACAGCGCCAGAACTGTCAGAACCATCCCGTACCGCTTTGCGGCCACCGGATGCCGGTATTTCAGAGCGAACATGGGGAACAGCAGAGCGGACGCGAGCAGAAAGGTAAGAAACGGCCCCGTAAACCCCTCTAAAAAGCTGCCGTGCCACAGGAATTTCTGCCCCAGCCCCCGCAAAACGCACAGCAACACCACAAAAAGCGCCGCGCCGATTGTGCCGTACCGCCACTTTATGTCCCTCAGGTCGATGTCAACAAGGTAGGCATAGCGCCACAGATTTTCAAAAATGCCCCGCTCATGCGCCAGAAAATCATCACGCAAATCGGCAAAGGGAATCCCCTCCGCCTCCTGTTGGGTGAGAAGCGCAAAATAATGCTCCTCGTCCATACCCTCCAGGCTGGTCTCCTTCGCGGCCATCTGCCTGCACACGGACAGCGCGCCCTGCAGCTGTTCCGCCTGGGCCTGCAGCTGCGCGGTCTGCTCCCGCAGCACCTCCGGCAATTTGGCCTCTCCCTGGAGCAGCCGCCTGATGTCCGCAATGGGGACGCCGCATTTGCGCAGGATGACAATCTGCTTTAGCCGCCTGACATCCTCCTCCGAGTAGTCCCGATACCGATTGCCGCCCCGCCTGGGGGCGAGCAGCCCTTGCTTTTCGTAGAAGCGGATGTTGTCCCGCGAGAGATTCAGCAGCGCCTCCAATTCCCTGATTTGCATATAATCAGCTCCTTTCTGGAAAGACGATACGCTATGGAGCCTGTTCACAGTCAAGAGGAATTTCAAAAAAATTTTTCTTTGCGCCGCTTTTTCTTATAAATCATTATATTTTTTAGGAATGGGAAGAAAGAATGTAAAGGCAACACCGCACAAAGCGGACTGCGGCGCCTTGGTGAACGGCCAGGCGAGTTGGGATGCTTTTTATTTGACAATGCCGTTTTCCTCCCCCAACCGCTCCCGCTTATCCTCC
>JAJPXI010000209.1 GCA_021205585.1 Oscillospiraceae bacterium | reverse complement strand
GTCGCAAAATTTCTCGCCATCCGCTCTTGCCGATTTAATCAGTCCTTCCTTAAAATGAGACATTTTAATCTGAACGTTTGACTCTGTACAATTTCTTTCTGCCGGTCTTGTAATCGGCGGCGAAAGTTGATATAATATGGGGTATATTTTTAACGGCCCGCCGATTTTGACGAAAACGCCGGGCGGCCCGTGGGTCGAGGTCTTGCTTCCATGAAACATTCGCAGTGGAATATCCCCCCCTTTCCGGCGCGGGACTGCCGGGCGTTGGCCCAGGCCGGAATCCCGGCTCTGCTGGCCGCCGTGCTCAGCGCCCGGGGCGTGGATTCCCCAGAGCGGGCCAGGGCGTTCCTTGAAAAAGGGGCGGAACCGCTGCACGATCCCTTTTTGCTCAAAGACATGGACCGGGCGGCGGCCCGGGTGGGCCGGGCGGTGGCCGCGGGGGAGACCATCGCGGTGTATGGGGACTACGACGCAGACGGCGTAACCTCCACCTGCCTACTGACCGATTTCCTGCGCCGCCTGGGGGCCAGGGTAATCCCCTATATCCCAGACCGCATCCAGGAGGGCTACGGGCTGAACGACGGGGCGGTGGAGGCCCTGGGCGGCCAGGGCGTCGCCCTGATCGTCACGGTGGACTGCGGTATCACCGGCGCCTCCCAGGTGGAGCTGGCCCGGCGGTTGGGGATGGACGTGGTCGTCACTGACCACCACGAGTGCCCGGAAACCCTGCCCGCCGCCTGCGCGGTGGTGGATCCCTGCCGCCCCGACTGCGCCTATCCCTTTTCCAGCCTGGCCGGGGTGGGGGTAGCCCTGAAGCTGGCCCAGGCGCTGGCCGGGCCGGAGAGGCAGGCGCAGGTGCTGGAGGACTACGGGGAGCTGGCCGCCATCGGTACGGTGGCCGACGTGATGGAACTGACGGGGGAGAACCGCACCCTCGTCCGGTTGGGGCTGGAGCAGTTGAAGCGCACCCGGCGGCCCGGCCTGAAGGCCCTGCTGGAGCAGGCTGGAGCGGGGGGAAAACCTGTCACCGCCGCCACGGTGAGCTATACCCTGGCCCCCCGGCTCAACGCCGCCGGACGCATGAGCCGGGCCGAGCTGGCCCTGCGGCTGCTGCTGACGGACGACCCTGCGCAGGCCCAGGCGCTGGCCGGGCAGCTGTGCCAGCTGAACCGGCAGCGGCAAGAACTGGAGGGGGAAATCTTCCAGCAGTGCGCTGCCCAGCTGGACAGCCGGGGCGGCCCCTTCCCCGTCCTGGTACTGGCCGGGGAGGGCTGGCACCAGGGGGTGGTGGGCATCGTGGCCTCCCGCCTGGCCGGGCGGTACGGCTGCCCCGCCTTTGTCATCAGCTTGCAGGGCGAAATAGGGAAAGGCTCCTGCCGCTCCTTCGGCGGCTTCAACCTGTTCGCCGCCCTGGAGCAGTGCGCGGATCTGCTGGAGCAGTTCGGCGGCCACGAACTGGCCGCCGGGTTCGCCGTCCGCCGGGAGAACATCGCCCCCCTCCGGGCGCGCCTGGAGCGACTCGTGCTGGCCTATACCGGCGGGGAACCCCTGACGGAAACCCTGAAAACCGATTTGCAGCTGCCGGACGCATCCCTGCTGACACTGGAGCAGGTGGAGGCCCTGTCCCTGCTGGAGCCCTGCGGCCAGGGCAACCCCAAACCGGTGCTGGTGCTGGCAGGGGCAGCGGTGACAAGCTGCCAGAGCGTGGGGGGCGGAAAGCACTTAAAGCTGCGCCTGCGCTGCCAGAACGCCGTGCTGGACGGCATCTTTTTCTCCGCCGGGGAGTTGGCCCAGACCCTGCGCCCCGGCAGTTGGGTGGACATCGCATTCACCCCGGAGGTCAACGAGTTCCGGGGGGTGCGCTCGGTGCAGCTGCAGCTGCGGGACATCCGCCCCGCCTCCTCCGCGGCCCAGGCCCGGCGGGAGCTGCTGGAGCGCCTGAGCCGGGGCGGCCCCTTTACCCCGGCCGAGGCCGAGGCCATCACCCCCACCCGGCGGGAGTTTGAGATGGTGTGGCGGCACCTGAAGAGCCGCGCCGCCCTGGGCCCCCTGGAGGACAGCCCGGAGCGTCTGTCCCAGGCCCTGCCCGGGGCACCGGAGACGGCCTTCGGGCGTACAATGGTTTGTATCCAGGTGTTCCAGGAGCGGGGGCTGCTCTCGGTGGAGCGGCCAGGGGAGGACCGGCTGCGCATCCGCTTTGAACAGGTTCAGGGCAAGGTGGATTTGGAACAGTCGGAGCTTTTGCTGCTTCTGCGGCAGCTGACCGGGGCATGATACTGAAATCTGATTAAAACAAGGGAAGGACTGATTAAATCGACAAGAGCGGATGGCGAGAAATTTTGCGACAAAAGAAGGCGCAAAAGTGCAGGAATACTGTATACAACCGTCACCCGGCCAGCATAGCTGGCCAGGTGACGGTTTCAGCGTTGCTCTTGTGCAAAATCATTGCCAGCCGCCGCAGACGCATTTAATCAGTGCTTCCTTAAAAATCATACTGAAATCTGATTCAAACAAGACATTAAAAATGGCTTGTTTGAATAGCC
>JAJPXI010000138.1 GCA_021205585.1 Oscillospiraceae bacterium | reverse complement strand
CCACCGCCCCGTCCCCCCGGGTGTCTCCCCGGACGAACAGGCCGTCCCGGTACTCCAGGGCCACGGAAAGGCCGTCGATCTTCGGCTCCACCAGGTAGTCCGCGTCGGGGACGCTCTGGCGCACCCGCCGGTCAAACTCCTCCAGCTCCCCCCCGTTGAACACGTCCTGCAAGCTCTCCAGCGGAACCTGATGCACCACCTTGGCAAAGCTGTCCAGGGCCTGGCCCCCCACCCGCTGGGTGGGGGAATCGGCTGTGATAAGTTCCGGGTGCTCCTTCTCCAGGTTCTCCAGCTCCCGCAGAAGCCGGTCATAGGTGAAGTCGGACACGGTGGGCCGGTCCAGCACATAGTATTGATAATTATACTCCTCCAGCTGGCGGCGCAGCCGCTCGATCTGAGCTTTTACGTCCATGGTTTTTCCCCTTTATTCCAAATTCAAATAGGTGTCCGGCACCTTGCCCACCAGGATGGTTTCCGCCACGCAGACTTTGGTGGTCACGGCGGTGCGCAGCTGCCGTCCGGGCAGGAGAATCAGCACGTCGGCCTCCAGGACGAAGAAAATCTGGTGCCGGGTCTGGTTGATGCCCGCCTCGGTGAAGGCGTTGTCAAACTCTCCGCTGGCCGTGCCGGTGTAGACCACCCGCACCGTCACGCCGGAGCCGAGGACGGACAGAATGTCCCACCCGCTGATGACCCCCCAGGGAATCTGAATGTCCTCCGATTCCAGATCCTCCAGGGCGGTCAGGGCGGCCTCCAGCAGCTGGGCGCGCAGCAGATTGGCCTGGGCCATGTTGCTGGTCAGGGCCACGATGTTCCCGTCCTCCGAGCGCTCCAGGGTGACCAGGTCGCCGTAGTCCAGGGCCTGCTCCGCCACCGCCCCGTCGATGGCCGCCGTGACGCAGTTGGAGGTTCTGCTCTGGGCCACCTCCAGCAGCACCGGCCCCAGGCGGGCGTTCAGGGAGCAGAACAGAGCCGCCAGCAGGGCCAGCGTTATCCCCGCCGCCCACGCCCAGGGCGATTCAAACCACCAGATGCGCCTGTGCCACCGAACCACCATCGCCCATCCCCCCCGGTCAGTGTATGCCGGGGGCGGCCTGGACTATGTTTCCAGCAAACGCTCCACCGCCAGGAGAACACCCAGCTTGCCGGACTCGTAGGTCAGGCCCCCCTGGAGGTAGACGGTGTAGGGCTCCCGCATGGGGGCGTCAGCGGACAACTCGATGGAGGCCCCCTGGATAAAGGCCCCGGCGGCCATAATGACCGGGCTGTCGTATCCGGGCATGGCCCAGGGCTCCGGCGTAACGTAGGAGTCCACCGGCGCGCCCTGCTGGACGCCCCGGCAGAACCGCCGCACCGCCTCCGGGGAGCCCATGTGGAGCATTTGAATAATGTCGTGGCGCACCTGGCCGGAGGGCGGCTCGGCCCGGTAGCCCAAAAGCTCCATCACCCGGGCGGCGAACACCGCCGTTTTCAGCGCCTGGGCTACGGTGTGAGGGGCAAGGAACAGGCCCTGAAACATGGCCCGGTTGTTCCCCAGGGTGGCCCCGCACTCCTTCCCGATGCCCGGACAGGACAGGCGCATGGCCGCCCCCTCCACCAGGTTCCGGCGGCCCGCCAGGTATCCCCCTCTTGGGGCCAGACCGCCCCCCGGATTTTTAATCAGGGAGCCCACCACCAGATCGGCTCCCACCTGGGTGGGCTCCCGCTCCTCCACGAACTCCCCGTAGCAGTTGTCCACCAAAATGGCAGCCTTTGGGTTGGCCCGGCGGATGATGCGGCACATCTGGCCGATTTCCTCCACGCTTAAAGAGGCCCGCGTGGCGTAGCCCCTGGAGCGCTGAATCAGCACCGCCCCCACTCTGGGGTCGGCGGCCTCCCGCTCCAGGCCCTTCAAATCGGGTTTGTCCTCCACCAGCTCCACCTGGCGGTACTCCACCCCCCAGTCCTTCAGCGAACCCCGGCCCTTGTCGGTCACGCCGATGACCCCCAGGAGGGTGTCGTAGGGCGCGCCCACGGCGGGGAGCTGGATGTACCACCGCGTCCAAGCCCCGAACAGGGCGAAGGTGGTGGGGTGGGTACCGTTGACGAAGTCCACCCGCACCAGGGCGTCCTCCGCGCCGAAGATCTGGGCGTATATCTTCTCCAGGGTCTCCCGGCCCAAATCGTCGTAGCCGTAGCCGGTGGTGCCCCCCAGGCAGCCCTCGGACACCCGATGGGCCTGGAAAGCGGAGAGTACCTTCTCTGTGTTCCGTTGGGCGATGCAGTCGATGCGCGCAAACTGCTCCCCCATCTCCGCCTGGGCCCGCTCCCCCAGGCGGCGGGTCTTTTCAGAGAGCATCAGCGGCATCTCCCTTCCAGGTTCGCCCTGGCGAAAGCCGTCACCAGCCGGGCGCAGGCCGCCGCGTCCCCCGGACGGGCCATCTCCCCGGGGGAGTGGAGATAGCGCACGGGGACGGAAACCGCCCCGGCGCACAGACCGCCCCGCTGGGTCTGGACGGCCCCCCCGTCGCTGCCGCTCCCGGTCATAACGTCCAGCTGCACGGGAA
>JAJPXI010000151.1 GCA_021205585.1 Oscillospiraceae bacterium | reverse complement strand
TAAACGCAACATATCAAATGCCGGGTGTTGCGTTTACTTTGGAAATTGAGGAAATTTTGAAACGCCTTTGGATGGAAGAAAAACCACTTGCAAATTTCCCGGAAAATTGTTAATATAATAAGTGCGTGTTCCTGCCTGCGGGCCCGTATTCCTCCCCAGGCAAAAAAACAAAGGAGTTGAAGAAATGGAATCGAATTTCTGGTTTGCAGTAGGCTTTATCGGCGCTGTTCTGGCGCTGGTTTTTGCTGTTCTGCAGCGCACGAAGGTCATGTCCTACTCCGAGGGCAACGACACCATGAAGAAAATCGCCGGCTCCATCCGCGAGGGCGCCAATGCTTACTTAAGGCATCAGTACACCACGGTGGCCAAAATTTTCGTTATTGTGTTCGTCATCCTGCTGATCATGTCCTTCATCCCCAGCGGAGACTCTACCATGCTCTCCAAAGTGACCCCCTTCGCCTTTTTAACAGGTGGCATCTTCTCCATGCTGGCAGGCTTCATCGGCATGAGGATTGCCACAAATGCCAACGCCCGCACCGCCCAGGCCGCCTCTGAGAGCCTGAACCGGGGCCTGCGGGTGGCCTTCTCCTCCGGCAGCGTCATGGGCTTCACTGTGGTGGGCCTGGGCATGCTGGACATCTCCCTGTGGCTGTGTGGTCTGCGCTTCATCGGCGGCATCAGCGAGCCCACTACCATCGGCAACATCATGGTCATGAACGGCATGGGCGCGTCCTTTATGGCCCTGTTCGCCCGTGTGGGCGGCGGCATTTACACCAAGGCCGCCGACGTGGGCGCCGACCTGGTGGGCAAAGTAGAGGCCGGTATCCCTGAGGACGACCCCCGCAACCCCGCCACCATCGCCGACAACGTGGGCGACAACGTGGGCGACGTGGCCGGCATGGGCGCTGACCTGTACGAGTCCTATGTGGGCTCCATTCTGGCCACCTTCGCCCTGGGCGCCACCGCCGGATACGGCTTCAAGGGGATGTTCCTGCCCCTGATTCTGGCCGTGGTGGGCATTATCTGCTCCATCATCGGCTCCTTCTTCGTCAGAACCAAGGAGAACGCCACCCAGAAGTCCCTGCTGACCTCCCTGCGTACCGGTACTTATCTGGCCGCCATTCTGGCCGCCATCATCGCCGCTCCCGTCACCTACCTGGTGCTGGGCAACTGGGGCATTTATGTGGCCATTCTGTGTGGTCTGGCTGGCGGCTGCCTGATTGGCTACTTCACCGAGTACTACACCTCTGACAACTACAAGCCCACGAAAAAGCTGGCCGCCGCCTCTGAGACCGGCTCGGCCACCATCATCATCGGCGGCATCTCCCTGGGTCTTCAGTCCACCATCGCCCCCATTCTGATTGTGGCCGCCGCCGTTATTATCTCCTTCTTCGCCGCCGGCGGCAGCGGAGACTTCAATCAGGGTCTGTATGGCATCGGCATCGCCGCTGTGGGTATGCTGTCCACCCTGGGCATCACCCTGGCCACCGACGCCTACGGCCCCGTGGCCGACAACGCCGGCGGCATCGCCGAGATGAGCGGCCTGCCTGAAGAGGTTCGGGAGCGCACCGACGCGCTGGACTCCCTGGGCAACACCACCGCCGCCACCGGCAAGGGCTTTGCCATCGGCTCGGCCTCCCTGACCGCTCTGGCTCTGCTGGTCTCCTATGTCAGCATTGCCGACACCAAGCTGGCCGCCCTGGGCAAGGAAACCATGGATCTGAGCCTGACCAACCCCGCTGTGCTGGTGGGTCTGTTCATTGGCGCAATGCTGACCTTCGTATTTGCCGCCTTTACCATGAGCGCTGTGCAGACCGCCGCTCAGTCCATCGTCAAAGAGGTGCGCCGCCAGTTCCGGGAGATTGCCGGCATCATGGAGGGCACCGCTGACCCGGACTACGCCACCTGCGTAACCCTTTGCACCAAGGGCGCCCTGCATGAGATGATCGCCCCGGCTCTGCTGGCCATCATCGTCCCCATCGTCACCGGCCTGATCCTCGGCCCCACCGGCGTGGTGGGCCTGCTGGGCGGCGTTTCCGTCACCGGCTTTGCCATGGCCGTGTTCATGTCCAACGCCGGCGGCGCCTGGGACAACGCCAAGAAGTACATCGAGCGGGGCAACCACGGGGGCAAGGGCTCCGAGTGCCACAAGGCCGCCGTGGTGGGCGACACCGTGGGCGACCCCTTCAAGGACACCTCCGGCCCCTCCCTGAACATCCTGATCAAGTTGTGCTCCACGGTTTCCATCGTGTTCTCCGGGCTGATCGTCAGCATCAATCTGCTGGGACTGTTCTAAAAAAGATTTTCACAAACCGGCCCCGCGCCAAAACGGGGCCGGTTTACCCTGCCCCGGAGGGGCTGAAAATGGATTTCCCCGCCTGTGTTCCCTTTCTCTGGCGAAACTTACATGGATGGCCCAAAAATCCCCTGCGATATGTTGTGTATTTTCACAATTTCTCATCGGTTTCCTTGTCCCAAATATCTATTGACAACGGCGCGGATTTTCTATAAAATTCTAAGGAAGCACTGATTAAATGCGCCTGCGGCGGCTGGCAATGATTTTGCACA
>JAJPXI010000215.1 GCA_021205585.1 Oscillospiraceae bacterium | reverse complement strand
GTGCTGCTGGCCTGCCTGCTGGGCGTGGGCTCGGCGGTGCTGGGGGCGGTTCCCCTGGCGGCCCTGATTGCGGTGATGGTTTACGTCTCCATCACCACCTTCGACTGGAAAAACCTTGCGGGGATGGTCAAGCACCGGGACAGGAAATCGGTTTTGGAGTCAATCGTAACCGTGGTGACGGTCATTCTGGTGGTAGCCACCAACAATTTCGCCTATGGCGTGGCCGCGGGTCTGGCCCTTTCCTTCCTCTTCTGGCTGTTCACCCGCAAGCGGACGGGGGCGGCGGCATAAAATCCGGGAGGTGACAGGGAATGGAAGAACAAGAGAAAAAGGCAGCCGGAGGGAAAGGTCTCCGTTCCCAGCTAATCCAGGCCGGAACCGAGGAGCTGAACGCCCACGGGCTGGAGGGGTTTTCCGTGCGCCGGGTGGCCGCCAGCTGCGGGGTGTCCTGCGCCGCGCCTTATAAGTATTTCAAAGATAAGCAGGCCTTTATCTGCGCCATCATCTCCAACATCAACCAGCAGTGGAGCAAATACCAGCACGCCGCCACCCAGGGGCTGAGCGGCACCCGGGACAAGCTGCTGGCCGTCTGCATGGCCTATGTGCGCTTTCTCAGCGAGTTCCCCCAGTTCCGGGCCATTATCATGATGGAATATTCCGGCCAGGACGAGCAGTTCAACCTCCTGCGGGGCCAGCTGAACGCCCAGACCTACGCCCTGGTGTCCCGCCTGTGCAAAGAGCAGAGCATCGGCGAGGAGGCCCGGCGGCGCAAGCTCTATGTCTTTCGCTCCCTGATCTACGGGGCCGCCCTGATGTTCGACAAGGGGGAAATGGAGTACAATGAGGAGAGCCTGGCCCTGGTGCGCCAGACCCTGGAGCGGGAGCTGGATCTGCCATGAGCGCGGCGCCTTTCAAATTCAAGGAGAACCAGATTTTATGCGCGGCAAAGCAAAAACTATCATAGACGGCGTGATTTTCGCCCTGTGGGCGCTTCTCATCCTCGCCTACCACGCCGGGAAATGGATTGTGGAGGCCAACCAGTTGGAGTACCGGCAGTGGGTCGGCGACTGGTACACGCTGTTTTTCTGGCTTCTTCCCCTGATTTTACTTGGGGCGCTCCTGTGGCAGTTTCGCAGCGGGCGGGAGGAAGGCAGGGCACGAAAGCTCCTGACGGCGGGCTTCGCCGTTTATCTCTTCGTGGCCGCTCTGGTATTTGCAGCCGCCATTTTTATTTATGCCCTTTCCGTCAAAACCACAGAATCCACCATGTCAGACGGGAATTATAAAATCACCGTGATGACGGGATACCACGACTACACCGTCTATTACGCGGAACCTGCCACCATATTCGCCCGCAGGACATTTGAATGGGACAACAACCGGTACGCGGAAAGCCTCTCCAGAATGTACGGCGCGGACTTTCAGTATATCGGGGAGGACGCGCAGGGGAACCCGCAGTTCTCCGCCGCCGCGTATTTTGACATCGCCGTGACCGTCTACGGGGTGGAGGACGACATCGAGGACGATTTGAGGTATATGGTCACCTCAGCGCGGCTTGAGCAGGAGTGGGATACTTATTTTACGAGCGGAGAGGAATTGGTGACCTACAACCACGACTACTATTCCTATGCCTCCTATCGCAACCCGGTTTACGCCGTGGCCGTGTCCCGCAGCACTGCGGCGGGGGCCGCGCAGGATTTGGCGGCGTTTATCCAAAACGAGTGTGAAAACGCCGTCCGGGCGGACGGGGAGCCGCTGTACGAATGGCTGGACGGCAGCGTTTACCTGCTCTTTCAGGGGAACGGCGGGGACTCGGAGTACAGCGGAACGCGGAACATTCCATATGGAATCAACGGAAATTCATGGAGCTATGACGCCGGGGTGCAGGCGGAGGATCTCCTTTCCGTTTTCAGCTCGTATTTTTAATGGGGAGGTCGATAGCTGTGCACGAAAAAATAGACGAGGCCGATTTGAAATTTGTGACCCATGGGACGATGGCGCGGGATACTTACCAGGCCTTTGTGGACGCAACGCTGAAAAAAAGCGTCCTCATTAAACTGCTAGCGTGCTGCGACCTTTCGCTTATCGTCTGCGGCGCCTGGTCGGCTGTCCACCGCGTCTGGCTGTACCTCGCGCTCTGCATCGGAGGGCTTTTTGTATTCGGCGCCGTCCCCTTTCTGCTCCGAACCCGCTCGGTCAACCTCTCCATGCAGCGGCTCCGGGAGGTGTATGGAATCGACACATGGGAGTGCATGACGGGCTTTACAAACGAGGCCGTCTATTCGGAAAACAAGAACCTGGGCACCGGCACGGGGGTCACGTATGAAAACCTCGCGCGTCTGTACAACACGAAGCGATTTCTGTTCCTCACGACAAAAGGCGCGCTGTATGTCCCGGTTTTCAAGGATGGCCTGTCCAGCGGGGAGCGGCAGGAATTGTATGGATTCTTGAAGCAGAAAGGGGTTCGCATAAAGAAGAGGGCGCTTTCATACTGATTCTCATACTGAAATCTGATTAAAACAAGGCATTAAGGAAGGACTGATTAAATCGGCAAGAGCGGATGGCGAGAAATTTTGCGAC
>JAJPXI010000009.1 GCA_021205585.1 Oscillospiraceae bacterium | reverse complement strand
GCCGCTTTGCGGCTATTATACCACATTTGCAAAGCAAATGGGGTATAATTGGCCATATGCCGCCTTCGGCGGCATGGCCGTGAAACTATAATAGCCGCCTTGCGGCTATTATACCACATCGCGCAAGGAAAAGAAACTGCCGCCGCGTGAAAATTTGCTCCGGCGGGGGAAACAGGGCATCCAGCGGCGCGGGCCGGGCGGGTTCTCCCTGCGCCGGGGAAATGGAAAAATCGCGGGAGTTTATTTGATTTGACCATATTCAGGCAGAGAACCCTTGGCGGTTTGTACGAAGTATACGAAAAAAACGATACTCTTTTGTTAAAAAAATAGGTAGAAAATTTGCCGAAACTCTGTTAAGATATTACTGTATCAAAAATGGGAGGGTTTACGCGCGCACAGGCGGCTGTTTTGCTCTCCCGGCAGGGGCGCAGGGGCGTTTCGCTCCCGGCGGAGGATTGGAAGGGCGTCCCGGCTTTTCCGCTCCTCTGTCTGCGCGTGCGCTTTTGAGGCCCCACAAAATAAAGGAGGTTTTTGCAATGCTCCCGCCAAACTTTCAAGAACTGGAACAGTACAAGGACTACACCCCCCTGGAGGATCCCCACGTCGGGGCGGTAGTCGACCCCTACAGCGGCCTGGTGTTCTATGAACTCAGCCATGTGTGGGGCACCGGCGTCCCCTCCTATCCCGGCGACGCCGACGTCATCTTCGACCACGGCGTCAAGCACGCCCAGTTCGGCGTGCAGGCGTTCAAGGTCCGCACCAACTTCCATACCGGCACCCACTTCATCGCCCCCATCCACATGAATTGCTACGGGGACGACCTGGAGAAGCTGTCCCCCGACCACTTCTTCGGCAACGGCGTCATCCTGGATCTGCGCAGCAAGTCCAACTGGGACAAGATCACCGCGGACGACCTGAAGGCCGCCGGCGAGATCCGCGAGGGCGACATGGTGGCCATCAACACCGGCTGGCACCACAAGTATTCCGACTCCCTGGAGTACTTCGGCCAGGCCCCCGGCCTGACCCAGGACGCCGCTGAGTACCTGGTGTCCAAGAAGGTCAAGCTGGTGGCCGTGGATATGCCCTATGTGGACTGCCCCGTGGCCACCGTGCTGACCGCCCATGTGGGCCGTCCCGGCCCCTTCATGCGCCGCCTGGTGCCCACCTACAAGGAGGAGACCGGACGGGACGCCATGGAGGACTACCCCGGCTTCTACCCCGCCCACAAGACCCTGGCCGCCGCCGGGATTCCCGTCATCCAGCAGATGTCCGGCGATGTGGACGACATCACCGGCAAGCGCGTGACCATGCTCGCTACTCCCTGGAAGATTCGCCGCGGCGACGCCTGCCCTGTCCGCTTTACCGCCATCCTGGATCCCAGCGGCAAGGTTCGCATCGACAAAGGCGAGGCCTTTTAACTAAAAAGGAAAGGAGAGTAACGACATGAGTGTTCAGATTTTCGACCTGTCCCACACCTTCGAGCCGTTCATGCCCCAGTGGCCCTCCGGGTGCAACCTGAAGGAGGAGGTTATCCGCTTCCACGCCAACGACGACATGTACAACATCCAGTGGGAGGGCATCATGCACCGGGGAACCCATATGGACGCCCCCCTGCACGTCACCGAGCTGACCCCCGACATCACCCAGTACCCCCTGTGGCGCTTCTTCGGCACCGGCGTGGCCGTGAACGTCCCCAAGGGCAAGTGGGGCAAGATCGAGCCGGAGGATCTGCAGAAGTTTGACGACATTATCCACGAGGGCGACATCGTCATGGTCAACACCTCCCAGCACCACATCTGGGCGGACAGCGACGACTACTTTGCCTACGGCTGCGGCGCCACCGGCGAGCTGGCCAAGTGGTTCGTGGAGAAAAAGGTCAAGATGGTGGGCTACGGCTGCCAGGCCAACGACCACCCCATCGCCACCAAACTGGTGGATCACGGCCTTGGCCCCACCCGCCCCGACCTGATTGACGAGTGGAAGCAGGTCTATGGCCGCGACCCCAAGATCGACTTCCCCCTGTGGGAGCCGGGCCACAAGTTCCTGATGGTTGAGGGCGGCATCCCCGGCATTGAGAACGTGGGCGACGACGCCTACGGCAAGCCCGCCGGCGAGGGCGACTTCGACGCCGTGACCGGTAAGCGCTGCTTCTTCGCCGCCTTCCCCTGGCGTTTCCGCATGGGCGAGGGCTCCGGTGTGCGTGTGCTGGCCTTCACCGATCCCGACCAGACCTTCCGGTTCGAAACCGGCGAATAATCCACAAAACGGCGGCCATATGCTCATCCGGCGTGGCCGCCGTTTCAAGAGAAGATGTGGTTCAACCGGCAAGGCAGACATATTGAACCAGAGGTTCTCTTAAGGAAGCACTGATTAAATACGTCTGCGGCGTCTGGCGGAACTTTTCCGCCAAAAGTGCGTTGCAAAAGTTTGACACCGCAGCGTTAAACCAGACTGCCAGTGGCAGTCTGGTAGCGTAGGCCGGACAGCTATGCTGGCCGGGAGACGGCTGCGAACAGTATGCCTGCACTTTTTGCGCGGGGCTGTGCCTACCGGCCATCGCCCCCTGCATTTGCGCTAAAGAGGAATTGGCCATTCGGCC
>JAJPXI010000242.1 GCA_021205585.1 Oscillospiraceae bacterium | reverse complement strand
TTCATTTTTTTTTTTTTTTATATTTTTTATATTAATACGGGGGCTTGGGGAGGGGGATTAAAAACAACCCCCCAGTGGGGTGGGCGGCTAATACGTCCCGCCGGACGCCGTAGGCCGTTCCGCAGGGCGCGGCCAGAGAGCCGCCCCGGTGATTTATTCTTTCCTAAGATTGCCTCCTGCGGGGCGACCGACAGTGCGCCGTCACTTGCGGCCAACCAGCTCGTCGTCCAGGGGCTTTCCGGCTTTCAGCCTGTATTTGTCGTCTACGGTTTTCAGGTGGTGCGGACTGAATGCAAGGAGCAGGATGACGGCGAGAACGCCGGCGGCCATGCACGCCCTGAAATCCCAGGTGTAGCCCAGGTTGGGATTGTACAGCAGGGTGGCGATCAGGGTGGCGCCGAACGACTCAATAATGTGCGCGATGGGGTTGACGACGGCGAAAACGCTGGGGAAATCCTCGCGCCGCCAGTACTGGGCGGACAGGGAGACCGCGAAATTGGAGGCGGCGCCGTCAAACGCGCCCAGGATGGCCATGGCGATGACAAAGGCGACGCCGTTCCCGGTGGCGCCGAGGATGCCGACGGCGACCATCAAAGCGGCGCACAGAACCATGCTTGCCCTGGTACCGAAGTGCGTATCAAGCAGGCCCAGGCCGCAGCTGCCAATCAGGCCGGCGACGCAGACCATCGCCATGATGAGGGTGTAGGCCGAGTTGCTGTCGGGGAAGACCTGGTAGACAATCGTTTTGGTTTGGGTCATCATACCGGCCGCGAACATCAGCAAAAGGCCGTTTGCCAGGGTGATGAGCCAGAAGTCGCGGCAGGCCACGGTGTGGGAGGGCGACCACACGGTGGTCCGCTTCTCGCGGATCTCCCGTTCCATCTCGGCTTTGGCCTCTTCCGGCGACAGGCTGGAGTCGTTGTCGCGGTAACAGCCGCACATTTCGGGATAGTCCTTGATGAAAATAACCCCGATAAGCCAGCCGGCCAGCGCCAGGAGAAAAAAGGGCCAATACGCATAGAGCGCGTTCGTGGCTCCGTTGGCCAGGGAGCTGAAAAACCGGCTGGAAAATATAGAAATCAAAAAGTTGCTCAGCGGGAACATACAGGTGGTGATGCCCATAACCGTGCCCTTCCTGCGGGGGAACCACTGCCCGATCAGGATGCCCATGGCGTAGGGGCAGTAGAAGTACACGATGATGATTTCCGGGACATAGCAGAGCAGCCAGGGGATGTTGATCCCCACGGTCAGAGGGATGGTCATAATGGGAATCATGAGCAGCAGGGAGGCGGCACCGGCGAAAATCGTCATCCGCTTCACGTTTTTGACCCTGCCGATATAGCGGGAGACGATCAGCTGCAGCACGGTACTGGCCAGGATGGAGGCGGTGTACACCTTGGGGATAAAGCCGGAGCCGCCGAAAAAGCCCGCTTCTTCCCCGGCGAGGATATTCATGGGCCACATGGTGAACGCCGTATGCACGAAAAATCCGATTGCCTGAAAGAGAATCAGCAAGGTGCCGCGAAAGCCGAAGCCGACGTTTTTTTTCTTTTCCATAACGATTCATCCAATCCTTCTATTTTTGCTCCGTACCTCCATGGAAGCAAACGAAACTGCGTTCTCTGAAGAAGTGCAAAGTAATGTTCAAACCGCCCTGCGGTTTTGACTGCGGGAGAATTGCGGAGAAAAGGGGGACAGTACCAGATGCGCAAATGTGACAAAAACCTTCCTAAGGGAACCTCTAAGGAAGCACTGATTAAATGCGTCTGCGGCGTCTGGCGGAACTTTTCCGCCAAAAGTGCGTTGCAAAAGTTTGAAATACATACAGTATTCCTGCACTTTTGCGCCTTCTTTTGTCGCAAAATTTCTCGCCATCCGCTCTTGCCGATTTAATCAGTCCTTCCCTAAAAACTATGTCTGCGGCATCTGATAAAATCTTTTGTCATCTGCTCATGCCATAGTTATTAGAGATCCCCCTAAGTTTATATATATATCGTGCGAGTGTCAAGTTATATTTTGAATTTCCATCGAAATTTGTCAATGCATACAAAAATATGCGTATTTACCGAAAAAAGATGTGCAAAAGCGCGTAAAAAGCGGAGCGCTCCACATTGGATCATTTGAAAGCGGTGGTGAAGGCAAAAGGAAAGCACATGAAGCCCGATTGATAGATAAACGGGCCTACGGCGCCCGGCGGAATACTTCCGCAGGTCACCGTAGGCCCCGTTCTACAGGGCACGGCCAAAGGGCCGCCCCGGTGATTTACCTGTCCTCGTAGTGCCCTTTACACTGGGCAATCAGCAGCGTGTTGTTTTCATATCGGTAGATTAGGCGGGCTTTTTCGTCGATTCTCCTGCTCCACATCCCGCTGAACTCGCCTTTCCGAAGCTGGCTCGTATTCTGTTCCGAGTAAAACGGGGCTGACAGCGCGGCGATTTCAAAGGGAATTTGCCGTTCACGAAGTACCTTTTTCGTATAAATCATATAGAACGTGGTCATGTTCATACCCATGTCGGCGCACATTTCTTCAAGCACTCTTTTCTCGTCGTCGCCAAGACGAATGCTGATGGTGGTCATTGCTTTCACTCCCTTCGAAAATCTGTAGGGAACCTCTAATAACTATGACAAGAGCAGATGGCAAAAGATTTTGTCAGATG
>JAJPXI010000068.1 GCA_021205585.1 Oscillospiraceae bacterium | reverse complement strand
TCTTTCGCGCAAATGCAGGGGGCGATGGCCGACAGGCACAGCCCCGCGCAAAAAGCGCAGGCATACTTTTCGTAGCCGTCCCCAGGCCAACACAGTTGGCCTGGCCTACGCTGCAAATGTGCCCCCGGCACATTTGCTTCACGCTGCGGTGTCAAGCTTTTGCAACGCATTCCTGGGCCAAAAGATTCTGCCAGCCGCCGTAGATGCACCGAATCAGCGCTTCCCTGGCTCCGGCGGCTCGTCCAGGCGTTCCGGCGCATATTTGCCGTTTTTCTTTCTCTGGCGGACGCACTCGGTCAACAGGTACTCGATCTGCCCGTTGACCGAGCGGAAGTCGTCCTCGGCCCAGGCGGCCAGCTGGTCGTAGAGCCTGGCGGAAATGCGCAGGGGAATCTGCTTTTTTTCAGCCATTTTTAATACAGGCTTCCCGAATTCACCACGGGTTGGGCCTCCCGGTTGCCGCACAGCACCACCAGCAGGTTGGACACCATGGCCGCCCTGCGCTCCTCGTCCAGCTCCACGGTATGGTTTTGGGACAGCCGCTCCAGGGCCATCTCCACCATGCCCACCGCGCCGTCCACAATCAGCTTGCGGGCGTCCACCACGGCACTGGCCTGCTGCCGCTGGAGCATGGCGGCGGCGATTTCCGGGGCGTAGGCCAGGTAGGTGATGCGGGCCTCGATAATCTCCAGCCCGGCCCGTTCCACCTTGGTCTGAATCTCGTCCCGGATGCGCCCGGCCACCACCTCGCTGCTGCCCCGGAGGCTGCCCTCGTCGGCCACGCCGTCGCCGGTGGTGTCCACGTCGGGGGCCACGTCGTAGGGGTAGAGGCGGACGATGTTCCGCAGGGCGCTGTCGCACTGGAGGGAGAGGTACTCCTTATAGTTGTCCACCTCAAACACGGCTCTGGCCGTGTCGGTCACCCGCCACATGACGGCGATGCCGATCTCCACCGGGTTGCCCAGGCAGTCGTTGACCTTCTGCCGGGAGTTGTTCAGGGTCATAATCTTCAGGGAGATTTTTTTGCGGCCTCCCGCGCTGGTCAGGTCGATGTCTGTCGAATCGGATTTCAGATTGAGCTGCAGCTTTTTCCCGCCGGCGTCCACGTCCCCGCTCTGGTTGAGTCTGGTGCCGGAGGCGGGGTTGAAGGCGCTGCAAAAGGGGTTGACGAAGAAGAAGCCGGGGCCTTTCAGGGTGCCGATGTAATTTCCGAACAGGGTCAGCACCAGCGCCTCCTGGGGCTTCAGGATTTTCAGTCCGGCAAAGACGAGGATGCCTGCGATCCACCACAAAACGCACAGGACCAGGATGGTGATGGACAGCGCGGGAACCGCCGGCGCTTCATAATCCAGCTGGAAGGCGAACCAGACAAAGCCGGCGATGGAGAGCAGATAGACCAGGAGATTCAGCAGCAGCACCGGCATCCCGATTTTCCGCCCGGTCAGGATTTTTTCTTTCATAGGTCATTCTCCTTTATAATTTGATATCAATATGATATCAAATTTAGGAGGCGTTGTCAAGATGTTTTTTGCGGTGCCGGTATCCCGCCGCCCCAGATGATTTTATTCAGCATCAAATACATTCAGGGGCGGTTCAGGTCAAGGCTTTTTTCAGCTTCGTGGCCGGATGCAGCGGCGGCTTGCGCTGCGGACGGATTCCAATTATAATGGGGAGGAAATTCAGCGCGGGTGCGGTTGTCCCCGCGAAGGAGGCGTTTGCCGTGGCCCAGCAGCCCTGCCCCGCCGGAGGGGCGTACACCGTTTATATCCTGCGTTGCCGGGACGATACGCTCTACACCGGCATCACCACAGACCTGGCCCGGCGGCTGGAGGAACACAACAGCGGTCGGGGAGCCAAGTATACCAGGGGTCGGGGGCCGGTGACGCCGGCGTACTGGGAAATCCAGCCGGACAAAAGCGCCGCCCTGCGGCGGGAGGCAGCTATCAAGGCCCTCAGCCGCCGGGAAAAGCTGGCCCTGATCAAAGACGGCCCCGCCGGGGGGAGCGGGGAGCGGGGGCGCTTCGCCCCCAGCCCCAGCGGGCGGATGCACCTGGGCAACCTGCTGGCCGCCCTGCTGGCCTGGCTGGACGTGCGATGGGCCGGAGGGCGGCTGGTTCTGCGCATGGAGGACTTGGATCCGGAACGGTGCCGGGAGGAGTACGCCGCCCAGATCGCCAGGGATTTGGAGTGGCTGGGCCTGGACTGGGACGAGGGCTACGGCGCGGGCGGCCCCTGCGGCCCCTACCGGCAAAGCCGGCGGGGGGACATCTACGAAACCTATCTCCGCCGCCTGAAGGAGCGGGGGCTGCTCTACCCCTGCTGGTGTACCCGGGCCCAGCGACTGGCCGCCCAGGCTCCCCACCCCGGCCAGCCCGCGGGGGACGGGGCCTGCCCCTGCCGGGCGCTGACGGCGGCGCAGCGGCGGGAGCGGCTGAACCGGGCCCCCGCCGCCTGGCGGGTCTCCCCACCGGAGGAGGAAATCTCCTTTTCCGACGGTCTCCAGGGGCCATACCGGGAGCGGCTGAACCGAGGCTTTGGGGATTTTATCGTCCGCCGCGCCGACGGGGTGTGCGCCTACCAGCTGGCCGTCACGGTGGACGACGGTTTGATGGGGATCACCCGGGTGGTTCGGGGCCGGGATCTGCTCCCCTCCACCCC
>JAJPXI010000047.1 GCA_021205585.1 Oscillospiraceae bacterium | reverse complement strand
GCGGCCAACAACCTGCTGGCCGCCATGCTGGACAACCACATCCAGCAGGGCAACGCCCTGGGCCTGGACGTGCGCAGGATCACCTGGAAGCGCTGCGTGGACATGAACGACCGGCAGCTGCGCAGCATCGTCTGCGGCCTGGGCGGCAAGGCCAACGGCACCCCCAGGGAGGACGGCTTTGACATCACCGTGGCCAGTGAAATCATGGCCGTGCTCTGCCTGGCCTCCGATTTGAAGGATTTGAAGCAGCGCCTGGGGCGCATGGTGGTGGGCTACAACTTTCAGGGCCAGCCGGTCACCGCCAAAGACCTGAAGGCCGACGGGGCCATGGCCGCCCTGCTGAAGGACGCGATTAAGCCCAACCTGGTGCAGACCCTGGAGCACACCCCTGCCCTGATTCACGGCGGCCCCTTCGCCAACATCGCCCACGGCTGCAACTCCATCGCCGCCACTGATACCGCCCTGAAATTGGGGGATTACGTGGTCACCGAGGCGGGCTTCGGCGCGGATTTGGGCGCGGAAAAATTTTTGGACATCAAGTGCCGCTTCGCCGGCTTCCGCCCCGATGCGGTGGTCATCGTGGCCACCGTCCGGGCCTTAAAGCACCACGGCGGCTGCCCCAGGGAGCAGCTGGGCCGGGAGAACCTGGACGCGCTGAAGGCCGGGCTGCCCAACCTGACCCGCCATGTGGAGAACATGACCCAGGTCTACGGCCTGCCCGCCGTGGTGGCCATCAACCGCTTTGACAGCGACACCCAGGCGGAGCTGGACATGATTTCCGCCGCCTGCGGGCAGCTGGGCGTCAACGTGGCCCTGTCCGAGGTCTGGGGCAAGGGCGGCGAGGGAGGCCGGGCGCTGGCGCAGGAGGTGCTGCGGGTCATCGAGGAGCAGGAAAACCGCTTTGCTTTCGCCTATGAGCTGGACGCGCCCCTGACCGAGAAAATCGAAGCCGTGGCCCGGCGCGTTTACGGCGCGGACGGGGTGGACTTCTCCCCCGCCGCCCAAAAGGAACTGGAGCGCCTGGAGGCGCTGGGGTACGGCGGACTGCCCGTGTGCATGGCGAAAACCCAGTATTCCTTCTCCGACGATCCCGCCAAGCTGGGCGCGCCCACCGGCTACCGCCTGACGGTGCGCCAGGCCAAGGTGTCCGCCGGGGCGGGCTTCGTGGTGGTGCTGACCGGCGCTGTGATGACCATGCCAGGCCTGCCCAGGGTTCCCGCCGCCGAGTCCATCGACGTGGACGAAAACGGGAAAATCACCGGGCTGTTCTAAAAAAGCGCTGATTAAATGCACCTGCGGCGGCGGCGGAAATTTGCCGCAAGGCGCCGCAGCCCGCTCTGTGCGGTGTAGCCCTAAGAATATCCTTATCGCCATAAAAATCCCGGCGCCGCCGTGTGTGGGCCGGGATTTTTTTGTGGGTACAAGGCAGCGAGGCGTCAGTCGTCCTTGGTGTATAGGCCGAACAGACTCAAAAACTTTTGCCGGAAGGTCATCTCCGTCTCCTGCTCAATCTCGGCCTGTTCCGTTTCCTCGGCCTGAACGCCCTGGATCTGGATGACGAACTGCACGCTCTCCACATGGGTGTTCCGGGTGGAGACAAAGGACTGGATCTCTCCGGCGGAGCCGGTGACGCTCTCCAGCAGCTCGTCGATTTTCTCGCTGACGCGGGTATCCATATCCTCCGTCTCCTCCCGCAGGGCGGCGATGCCGGAGATCAGCTCCGCCGCCCCATCGGAGAGGGCCTGGGCGGTGCACTCCTCGCCGTCCAGGGAATAGCGGACGGAAATGTCCCAGGGCAGCTCGCCGCCGTCCAGCTCCCCCTCGTAGTAGAGCCGGCCCGTCCCGGCGTTGATGGTGACGGCGTCCTGGGAATACAGAATCTCGTCGGTGGTGGTCATGTTCCGCTTAAAATGATGTCGGGGTCAAAAGTACATATCAGGATTCAACGCTACTATATATAGTGTCGTTACGATTGTAAACGCTACTTTATATGGTGGTTGGGTTTATAAAACCGGACTTTTGACCCCAACATCATAAATATTTTTAGGCACAAAAAATTCTAATTTTTCTTTTCGAGTATTTTGTATAGTATACTATATAGGGTCTACTGAAAAACCGGAAAAAGTTTTAGAGTTCATAAAATTCAATCTAAATTGCTTGAAAAGCGATTTCTAAAATTGCAATAAAGGCCAAAATGGTGTATAATAAAAGCAGCCAAAAACGGCAGTTTTGAGCTATAGCCATACGATTTGGGGTGCGCTGAGTGTATACATCCAGGGACTATGACCAGATTGAACTTGTCGATTTCGCTTTGCCGTTTGGCGGACATCTGAAGCCGAACAACAGATGGGTTAAATTGGCGAAACTGATGCTCTGGCAGGAGATTGAGCAGATCTATGCTGCCAGCATGAGTACACAAACCGGACGACCGGCATATCCGGCGAGGCTTGCATTTGGCGCAATCTTTGTCAAACAGATGGAAAACCTCACGGACGAATCCTGTGTACAGCACATCATGGAAAATCCGTATATTCAGTATTTCCTTGGATTCAAAGAATTCCAGACTGAACCACCATTTGATTCGTCCATGAGCGGAGAAACAAATTTACAAAGGAAGGACTGATTAAATCGGCAAGAGCGGATGGCGAGAAATTTTGCGACAAA
>JAJPXI010000094.1 GCA_021205585.1 Oscillospiraceae bacterium | reverse complement strand
GATATTCGTAGACTGCGGCGGCGATTTTTTATTTTTCTTTCCCTGGGATTTCCGTTTTAACTCCACCACATGAGGCGCACTGGCATCTACCAGATTTTTTGTCAGCTTCTCCAACGCCCGGCGGTAAACCCGTTCTGCGCCGCTGGCGCTGTTGCCCTCAAACATGGTAGCCAAATCGTCAAATGTGGTTCTCATCGACAATGGACTTACTCGCCCGCAGGTCATACAGATGGCGTTGCGCTTTTCCAGGTATATCTGCTCCCGGTAGCTGAGTTTATCAAAAGCGGCCTGAACAGCTTCTGCCTGCATCCCGTTCCAGAGATTATCCGTGTAGTTCCAGCTGTCATCACGGGTCACGTCCTCGCCGGTTTCCTCGCTGTCCTCATCCTGCACTGTCGTAGAAAACGGCACCTGGTTTCGATTCTTTCTGGCAACTGCCAGGTATTCAGCGGCGATTGCTTCAGAGCATCCGTTTTGTTCTGCATATCTGGCAATGGCCTCCTGTTCGGATTCATGTTCATTGTAGCGCCACGCAATACATAGTATTCAGCAATACTGCGGGTGCGTGGTATCTTTCAGATGGCACCACTGAATTGGACAGAACAACCTTGACGCTCTCGGCAAGCGAGCTGACATCGTGTACAATTACAGCAAAAGATAAAGCCGGAGATACATATGTGTACACAATCGAAACAAGCGACGATTCGAAGGTAGCCGTGGATAGCAGTGAAGAAAACGCTTCTCACACCATCACAGCAGTGAGCGCGGGAACAGCCACCGTAACAATCTCTTCAGCAGGAAGAACAACTTATACTGCATGCTGCGACAATAACCGTCACCGTGAAGTAAGCAGGGTCTGCGGGAAGATGGTGAGGCCGTGAGATGTTGAAACATTCATATTCGAGGAGGGTGATAAAAATCTGACATATTTCCTGCAACCCATTCAATGCACAAGCCCCGCCACTACCAACGCAACCGCCGCACGGCCCGGTTCCCACTCCGGCCCGCGCGGCGCTCTTTTTCTAAGGAAGCACTGATTCAATGCGTCTGCGGCGGCTGGCGGAACTTTTCCGCAAAGTGCCGCAGTCCGCTATGTGCGGTGGTGCCTTAAAACGGCGGCGCGTCCCGGTTCTGTTCCACGGCGTCCCCTTCGAAGGGGAACTCCTCCGGCACCGGCTCGGCGGCCGGGGGCGGGTCGTTCAAGCTGCGCTTGAACTGCATCTGCTGCCATTCTTCTTTGGTAATCAGGATCTGCCGGGCCTTGGAGCCCTCGAAGGGGCCCACCACGCCCAGCTCCTCCATCTGATCCACCATCCGGGCGGCCCGGGAGTAGCCCAGCTTCAGCCGCCGCTGGAGCATGGACACGGAGGCCTGGCCCAGCTCCAGCACCACCTCCACGGCGGAGGGCAGCAGTTCGTCATACCCGCTGTCCCCGCCCTCCGGGGCGGAGCCGCCCACGCCTTTGGAGCCCTTGTCCTTGTCGGCGGCGTGGAGCTCGATTTCGTGGAGCACGTCGCTGTCGTACCGGGCCTCGCCGCTGCGCTTGATGAATTCTACGACGTCGGCCACTTCCTGGTCGGAAATCATGCAGCCCTGCACCCGGGTGGGCTTGCCCGCC
This sequence comes from Oscillospiraceae bacterium, assembly GCA_021205585.1. Taxonomy (GTDB): domain Bacteria; phylum Bacillota; class Clostridia; order Oscillospirales; family Oscillospiraceae; genus JAJPXI01. The sequence goes on along the minus strand of JAJPXI010000094.1, from coordinate 1,055 downwards.
CCCAGAGGGGCGTAGAGCATATCCCCCCGGCCCACCAGCTTTTCCGCCCCCATGGTGTCCAGAATGATGCGGGACTCCAGGGCGGAGGCCACGGCGAAGGCGATGCGGGAGGGGATGTTGGCCTTCATCAGGCCGGTGATCACGTCGGAGGAGGGGCGCTGGGTGGCGATGACCAGGTGCATCCCGGCGGCCCGGCCCATCTGGGCCACCCGGCAGATGGACTCCTCCACCTCCTTGGCGGCCACCAGCATCAAATCCGCCAGCTCGTCGATGACCACCACGATCTGGGGCAGGGGCTCCAAATCCGGCTGCCGGGCGGCGAACTCATTGTAGGACTTCAAATCCCGCACCCCCGCCTGGGAGAAGTCCCGGTAGCGCTTGAGCATCTCCGTCACCGCCCACTGCAGGGCCCCAGCGGCCTTTTTCGGGTCGGTCACCACGGGGATCAGCAGGTGGGGGATGCCATTATAGATGCCCAGCTCCACCATTTTCGGATCCACCATGATCAGGCGGACCTCCTCCGGCGTGGCCTTGTACAGCAGGGAGATGATCAGGGAGTTGGTGCACACCGATTTGCCCGAGCCGGTGGTGCCGGCGATCAACAGGTGGGGCAGGCGGGCGATGTCCCCCACGATGCAGCTGCCGCCGATGTCCTTGCCCAGGGCGAAGGCCACCCTAGAGGCGTGGTTTCGGAACTGGGGGGAGTCGATGACGTCATGGATGTACACGGGGGAGACCAGCTTGTTGGGCACCTCGATGCCCACGATGGAGATTTTGTCCGGGATGGGGGCGATGCGCACCCCGGAGGCCCCCAGGGCCAGGGCGATGTCGTCGGCCAGATTGGTCAGTTTGTTCAGCCGCACGCCCTGATCCAGCTCCACCTCGTACCGGGTGACGGAGGGGCCACGGGTCACGTTGCATATTTTCGCGTCGATACCGAAGGAGCGCATGGTTTCGTCCAGGCGGGTCTGGTTGGCCCGCAGTTCCCCGAAGGCGTCCCCCTCGATGGCCCCCTCCCCCTGGCGCAGCAGGGAGACGGGGGGGTACTGATAGGC
>JAJPXI010000142.1 GCA_021205585.1 Oscillospiraceae bacterium | reverse complement strand
CAAAATTTCTCGCCATCCGCTCTTGCCGATTTAATCAGTCCTTCCTTAATCTGAAGAGAGTATTAATCGGAAGGAGAGGGAAAATTGAATTTTGATTTTCTCACTGAGGCGACGGCAAGAGAACTGGAGCAGTTCAAGGCCGTGTGCAACCAGCTGCTCAGCCGCACATATATCGTCCGGACGCTGTACCGCCCGGGGAAAGGGCGGATTAACAATCCGGACTACACCTTTCTTTCGATTCATTATCAGCAGGTGCGGGATTACCTCAGCCTTCTGGATTGGGATTTGCGCAAAGACGAGATGAACGGTTTTTTCTATGTACGAAACACCGATGAGGCAAACCGCTGCAATTTGAATAAGAAAGAAACGGCGATTCTGTTGGCCCTGCGTATGATTTATGATGAGAATCAGGAGCGGCTGGGGCTGGAGCAGGACGCTGTCTGTACGGTGCGGGATGTGCTGGAGAAAGTGGTAACCGATTACGCCATCCTTCCGGCCAGGCCCAACATGGACGAGGTCAAACGCACGCTGACGCTGTTGGAGCATCACGCTGTGATCCAGCGCATAGAGGGAAAGTTTAACCGAAGCGATTGTAAACTGGCCATTTTGCCCACGGTGCTGGCCGCCGTGTCGAGCGAGAAATTGAACGATGTCGTGTCGGTTTTGCGCAGAGAGGAAGATGACGATGAAGAAACTGACGCGGATTCTGCTGATTAACTGGCTTTATTTCAGCAAAGAGCTCATCGAAGTCGGGGACATCACATTTCTGACGGGCAAAAACGGCGCCGGAAAATCCACGCTCATTGATGCCTTGCAGATTGTGCTGTTAGGAGAGACCAACGCTCGCAATTTTAATAAAGCGGCAAATGAAAAATATTCACAGCGCACCTTAGACAGCTATCTGCGCGCGGATATGGATGAGAACAATCCCAACGCCCGCCGCGGAAAGGATTTTTCCACCTATATCGCCTGCGAATTTCACGATGAGGCGGACGGCGGCGGCTTTGTCACCGGCGTTGTGTTTGATTGCCGCAGTGACGGCAGCAGGCAGGATCGTTTTTTTATTTATGTGGGAACCCTGCCGGAAAACTGTTTTATTGAGAACGGCGAGGCGATGGAAATCTCCTCCCTGCGGCAGTTTTTGAAGCAGCATTACGCCTGGGCAGAAATTTATGACAGTCAAAAAGAGTACCGGAAAAATATGCTCTCCCGCTGGAACGTCCACAACGAGCAAGCGCTTCGGATGATGAAAAAAGCGGTATCGTTCCGTCCAATTGCAAATATTCAGCAGTTCATCACGGAAAACATCTGCGACATCCCGGACAAGCCGGATATCGAAGCCATGCAGCAAAATATACGGGATTACAAACGCCATGAGCAGCTGGCGCAGCGGCAGGAGGAAAAGCTGGAGGCCCTGCAGGAAATCAAAAAGCGTTACCGGGAAGTGCAGCAGGCCCTTGAGCGCTGGCGAGTGCAGTCTTTTTTGGTGGACTGGTCTGAAAAAGAGGTGGAGCAGGCTGAAATTGACCGGCGGGAGGCGGAAAAGCGGGACTGCGGCCGTGACCTGGCTGCTGTGGAAACCCGCATCGAGGAGCTGGTCAGGCAAACCGAACAGAAGGAGAACCGTCGGCGGGAACTGGATCTGGCCTGCGCCCAAAGCAGCGTTTTTCAGGAGCAGGAAAAACTCGAAGGCCAGAAAGCGGCGCTGCTGGAGGAGCAGAAAAAGCTCCTCCAAAACCTCCGGGACGTGGCGCTGGAAATCAAGCGGGAAACTGCGAAAATTAACTCCTTGTGCGGCGACGTCCTGGAATGGGAAGAAGAAGATATGCTTGCGCCCGTGCAGGCGGCGGCCCGGGAGGCCCGGAGAGCCTACGCGCTCTTTGCCGGCTGCAACTATGAGATTTTTTCCCGTCCCATGGAGACCTTTGAAGCCGCACAGCAGGCCGCCGCCGCCCTTTGGGAGGCCGCCCGGAATACGGCCCACAGGGCGGAGGACCGCCTGGCCGAATTCGAGGAGCAGAGGGGGCAAAAACGTGCCGCACTGGAAAATCTGCGGAAGAACATCAAGGACTACCCCCGGGGCCTACTGGGATTTAAGGAAAAACTTGCGTCAGGGTTGGAAAACCGGATGGGCCGCCCCGTTCAGATTGACATTCTTGCGGATGTGCTGGAGATTCGAGACGAAGCCTGGCGGGGCGCGGCGGAGGGCTATCTGAATACGCAGAAGTTTTATCTTTTGGTCAATCCGGACTGCTACCGGGAGGCTTTGCGCATTTATGACCAAATCAAGCTGGAATTTAAGGGCCGCTCCTTCGGCCTGGTGGACGTCGGGAAATTGCGGGAGCGGGAAAAAATTTGCGTCCTGGAAAACAGTCTGGCGGAAAAGATTGAAACCGAAAACAGCCTGGCCCGCAGTTACATCGACTATTTGCTGGGCCGCGTGGTGTGCTGCGCGGAGGTGGAGCAGCTGCGCGGCTATAAAACCGCCATCACAGCGGAGGGGATGCTCTACCAGGGCTATGTGGCCCGCGCCCTTCGCCGGGAACTGATGGAGGACGCCTTCATCGGACGCCGCGCCGTGGCTCTGCGCATCGCCCGGCTGGAGGCGGAACTGGCCCAGTTGACGCAGGAAGTGCAGCGCCTGAACCCTGTTTTCCAGCGCTTATCTCAAATGAAAGAAGCCCTGTTCACTCCGTATTTTGTCCAGGCCACCGTGGCGCAGCGGCGGGCGGACTATTTGCGCGGCCTGGACATTACAAAAGAAGTCTCTGAGGTTGAGGAGCAGCTCTCCCATCTGGATCTGCTGTGGCTGGAGGAACAGCGAAAGAAAATTCGGGAGCTGGGCGATGAGATTCAGGTGTTGGGCAAAGAAAAAGAGGAAAAAGCAGAAGAAAAAGGGAAACTGGGCGAGCGTATTCGAAAATTGGAATATGAAACCTTGCCGACGCTCTATCAGCACCTGTCCGAACTTGAAGACCAGCTGCAAGAGAACTTTCCTCCGGAATATCAGGAAAGCACAGGACTTCCAAGATATAAGCAGGAGCTTGCCCGGCTGAAAAGGGCCGATGCCGTGCACAAAAACTTCAGTGGCCGCCTGGCCCAGAGCGTCAATGAACGCGACACCGCCTGGAAAAATTTAATTTTTGCGCGCAGGGAGTACACCGAGCAATTCAAGCCCTGCTCCTTCCAGATTGAGTCCCCGGACAATGATGAATTTGAGGCCGAACAGGCCCGGCTGGAGGAGAGCGAACTGCCCAAGTACCGGGAGAAAATCAAGGCCGCCCGGGAAAGCGCCATGGAGCAGTTCCAAAATGATTTTCTTGCCAAGCTGAAGTCCAACATCGACCAGGTGCAGGACCAGGTGAAAAACCTGAACCGCGCCCTGCGGCAGGCGCAGTTCGGAACGGATCGCTACCAGTTCCGGGTGGAGCGGAACCCGGACTACGGGGAATACTATGATATGATTATGGCCCCGGAGTTGATGGAGGGAGACGTGGGCCTGTTCGCCCAGCCTTTTCAGCAGAAATACGGCCCCTTGATTGAAAAGCTGTTCAGCCAGATTACCATGGCGGACGACACCCAGCTGAACGCCCGAAAGCAAAGCGAGATGGAGGAGAACATCCAGAGGTACACCGATTTTAGAACCTACCTGAACTTTGACCTGGAAACCACCGACCAAAACGGTTCCCGGCAGCTCCTCTCTCAAACCCTGAACACCAAATCCGGCGGAGAGACGCAGACGCCGTTCTACATCGCTGTATTGGCATCTTTTGCGCAGCTGTACCGGGTCAGCGACACCTCCAGCTTCGGGAATACAGTGCGCCTGGTGGTGTTTGACGAGGCGTTTAACAAGATGGACAGTGACCGCATTGTTGAAAGCGTCCGCCTTCTGCGAAAAATAGGGCTGCAGGCGATTATCTGCACACCGCCGGATAAAGCCTCGGATATTATGCCCGCCGCAGACTGTACGCTGCTGGTGATGAAGGACGGGTATACGATGCACACGCTTCCCTATCGCAAGGAGATTTCACAATGACAGAGCGCGACAGGATTCTCAGCCGACTGCTGGACAAGTATGAAAACAGCAGGCATCTCAGCGCACCCGGAACCTCCCGCCGGCGCGTTATGCTGCAGGTGGGCAAAAAGGAGCTTCCGGAATACGAGTATGAAGACGCCGCCGTCCGGGACGTCTACAACCGGGCGGCGCAGGAATTGGAACGGCTGGATATGGTGCGCCTGGAGTGGATACCGGGCCGCCCGGTGCTTGAGAAGGTCGTGCTGAATCTGGCTCAGGTCATGGAATGTTACCGCTTGATCGGACGCGTACACCCCAGGATCCGGGCGGAGAAATTCGAATCGGCTGTATCCGCCTCGCTGAAGGGCGTTTCCACGCCCTGGATTGCCGCCTGGCGGGACGAGGTCTGCGCGCAGGCGCGGGAGCAGATGAAGGTTCCGCTTTTTTGCAGAGAAAACCGAAAGCTTTTGGAGGATTTGCTTCTCTCCTTCCGGGTATATGACGAACTGCGGGGCAGCGTGACCATGCGGGCGTTCAGCAGCAGATGTTTTCACGATACAAAATATTTTGAACGGTATGTTCGGGAGACATTTCTCCGTGTCGCGCAGACCTATGACGCGCAGTTGTCCTGCGCTTGCGGGGAAGGGCATCCCGGTGAGCGGGAGCAGCTGGCGCTCCTTGGAATCTACGCCCGCCCGGAGCTCTATGAGCTGACGGGAGACTGCGTTCTCCGAACGCGGCGCGGGACAATCCCGGTGGGCGCGGCGGCCCCCTTTGGGCTGGCGCTGCCCAGTCCGTTGGCGGACGAAATCATCGAGATAGATTTGCAAAACGTGCGGACGGTTACATTCATTGAAAATAAGACGAATTACGATGAATATTTGACAGCGGAGCGGCAGCCGGAGGAACTTGCCTTCTACCACGGCGGTTTTCTCAGCCCGCAAAAGCGGAAACTAATCGCACTGCTCGCGGCTGCTGCGCCGCCGGATACCGCATTTCGCTTTTGGGCGGATATTGACCTGGGCGGATTTCAGATGTTTTCCCAGCTGCGCGATATAATTCCGCGGCTGGAGCCCATGCGGATGTCCGGCGCAGAGGTGGAGCGCTGCTGCAAGGACGGCCTGCCCCGTTCGGCGGACTACCTTTCCAGGCTGCGGGAGGCTTTGCAAAATGGAACATACCCGCTGTTTACAGATGCGATTGAAAAAATCCTGGAATACAAGGTTACGATTGAACAGGAGACATTTTTGAACTGATTCAATGCGCCTTACAGCGCCCCTGAGTCTGCACTTTTTACGCCGCTCTGTGCGGCGTTGCCTTTTCCGCATGCCCTTCACGGCCCGTTATGTTGAAGATGGGTTTATTTTACTTGTGAAAGGCATTTCCCTTTTTGAGCTGGCGGCTTCTTCGGCGCGCTGACGGCAAGTTGATTTCTGCGCCGGCGGCCGCTGGCACTTGTACGGCAAGAAAATTTAGAGTATAATGAGTGACAAGCCGCCCCGCAGGGCGGCGCATGAACATGAAAAGGAGAAACGTGTATGTGCGGAATCGTAGGATACACGGGGGCCGGCCAGGCGGCGCCTATTTTGTTGGAAGGGTTGGAAAAGCTGGAATACCGGGGGTACGACTCCGCGGGAATCGCCGTGCGGGACGGGGAGAACCCCACCGTGGTAGTCAAGGCCAAGGGCCGACTGAAGAACCTGGTGGAAAAGACCAACGGCGGAGCCGCCATTCCCGGCTGCTGCGGCATCGGCCACACCCGCTGGGCCACCCACGGGGAGCCCTCGGAAAACAACGCCCACCCCCACGTCTCCGGCGACGGGAACGTGGCGGCCGTCCACAACGGCATAATCGAAAACTATCAGGAGCTGCGGGATAAGCTGACCCGCAAGGGCTACCGGTTCTATTCGGACACCGACACCGAGGCGGCCGTCAAGCTCATCGACTACTACTATAAAAAATACGAAGGTACCCCGGTGGATGCCATCAACCACGCCATGGTGCGCATCCGGGGCTCCTACGCCCTGGCCGTCATGTTCCGGGACTACCCCGGCCAGCTGTACGCCGCCCGGAAGGACAGCCCGCTGGTGCTGGGGGCCGCCGGGGGGGACTGCTTTTTGGCCTCCGACGTGCCGGCGATTTTGAAGCACACCCGCAGCGTGTACTACATGGGCAACCTGGAGACGGCCCGGCTGGCGCAGGGCGAAATCACCTTTTACAACCTGGACGGCGACGAGGTGCAGCGGGAGCCGGTGGAGATCCAGTGGGACGCCGCCGCCGCGGAGAAGGGCGGCTACGAGCATTTCATGCTCAAGGAGATTCACGAGCAGCCTAAAGCCCTGCGGGACACCCTCCAGTCCGTTTTGAAGGACGGGGCGGTGGATTTGACCGATATGGGCCTGGACGACGAGGCCCTCCGGGGCATCTCCCGCATCTACATCGTGGGCTGCGGCTCGGCCTACCATGTGGGGGCGGCGGCCCAGTACATTTTGGAGGAACTGGCCCGGATCCCCGTGCGGGTGGAGCTGGCGTCGGAGTTCCGCTACCGCCGCCCGATGCTGGAGAAGGATGCCCTGGTGGTCGTCATCAGCCAGTCGGGGGAGACGGCGGACACCCTGGCCGCCCTGCGGGAGGCAAAGGAGCAGGGGACGCCCACTCTGGGCGTGGTCAACGTGGTGGGCTCCACCATCGCCCGGGAGGCCGATAGGGTGTTTTACACCATGGCCGGGCCGGAAATCGCCGTGGCCACCACCAAGGCTTACAGCGCCCAGCTGATGGCCTGCTACTGTCTGGCCCTGCGCCTGGCCGCCGCAAGGGACCTGCTGGGCGGAGAACGCCTGGCCCAGCTGACGGAGGAATTGCAGGCCCTGCCGGAGAAAATTGAGCGGACGCTGGAGGACAAGGAGCGGCTGCAGTGGTTTGCCTCCAAATTCGCCAACGCCAGGGATATGTTCTTCATCGGCCGGGGGATGGACTACGCCATCAGCCTGGAGGGCAGCCTGAAAATGAAGGAGATCTCCTACGTCCACTCGGAGGCCTACGCCGCCGGGGAGCTGAAGCACGGCACCATCAGCCTGATTGAGGAGAACACCCTGGTCATCGGCGTGCTGACCCAGCCGGAGCTGTACGAAAAGACCCTGAGCAATATGCAGGAGGTCAAAAGCCGGGGGGCCTACCTGATGGGGCTGACCCTCTACGGCAATTACGAACTGGAGGACACGGTGGATTTCGCGGTCTATGTGCCCAAAACCGACCCCCTGTTCGCCGCCAGCCTGGCCATCGTCCCCCTGCAGCTGCTGGGCTACTACGTCAGCGTGGCGAAGGGACTGGACGTGGACAAACCCCGAAATTTAGCAAAATCTGTAACGGTGGAATAGGAGAATCACCATGTCCATGATAGAAGAGCTGTTCGATTTGAGCCATACCCGGGCGGCGGGGCTGCTGGCCGGGCTGGACTGGCCCTGGCAGGCCCTGGGCGGGATTCGGGACTGGATTTTGAAAATCGGTCCCCTGCTGGGGGAGGAATTTCAGGAGGTCTCCCCCCAGGTGTGGGTGCATAAGAGCGCCCAGGCGGCCCCCACCGCCTTTCTGGGCGGGCCGTGTATCCTCGGCGCGGGTACCGAGGTGCGCCACGGGGCCTTTATCCGGGGCAGCGCTCTGGTGGGGGACGGCTGCGTGGTGGGCAACTCGGTGGAGCTGAAAAACGTCATTCTGTTCGACGGCGTCCAGGTTCCCCACTACAACTATGTGGGCGACAGTATTTTGGGCTACCGTAGCCATATGGGGGCCGGCTCCATCACCTCCAACGTCAAGTCAGATAAGACCCTTGTGGTGGTGAAAAACGGGGGAGAGGCCATGTCCACCGGATTGAAAAAGGTGGGGGCCATGCTGGGCGACTATGTGGAGGTGGGATGCAACAGCGTGCTCAACCCCGGAACCGTCCTGGGCCGGGGGTGCCGGGTATACCCCCTGTCCAGCGTCCGGGGGGTCGTCCCCCCGGACAGCATCGTAAAAACCGGCGGCGAGATTGTGAAGAAACAGTAAAAAAATCTTGCAGCCGGGGGCGGTTTGTATTATACTATACACCTGTATTCATTCTACTCTGTGCGCCGCGGGGCGATTCGCCTGGTAGCTTTGGCCACAAGAAAGAACAAAAAGGAGAATCAATCCATGTACGAACAGATGCTTGACGCAATCGGGATCATCGCTCTACAGGATCCGGAGGTGGCCGCAGCCATGGAGGGGGAGCTGAACCGCCAGCGGCAGAATATTGAGCTGATCGCCAGCGAAAACCTGGTTTCCCCGGCGGTCATGGCCGCCATGGGCAGCGTTTTGACCAATAAATACGCCGAGGGCTACCCCGGCAAGCGGTACTACGGCGGCTGCGCCTGGGTGGACAAGGTGGAAACCATCGCCATCGAGCGCGCCTGCAAGCTGTTCGGCGCGGGCTACGCCAACGTACAGCCCCACAGCGGAGCCCAGGCCAACCTGGCGGCCTATTTCGCCCTGTTGGAGCTGGGAGATACGGTACTGGGCATGGATTTGAACCAGGGGGGGCACCTGACCCACGGCAGCCCGGTGAATATGTCGGGGAAAAACTACAATTTCGTCTCCTACGGGGTGAACACCGACGGCTTTTTGGACTATGATTTGCTGGAGCAGGCTTTGGAGCGGGAAAAGCCAAAGCTGCTGGTGGCCGGGGCCTCCGCCTATCCCCGCGCCCTGGATTTTGAGCGCCTTGGGCAGCTGGCCCACAGCCACGGGGCCCTGCTGATGGTGGACATGGCCCACATCGCCGGCCTGGTGGCGGCGGGATGCCACCAGAACCCCCTGCCCTATGCCGACATCGTCACCAGCACCACCCACAAGACCCTCCGGGGCCCCAGGGGCGGCCTGATTTTGACCAACCACGAGGAAATCGCCAAAAAGATGAACAAGGCCGTGTTTCCCGGCACCCAGGGCGGGCCGCTGGAGCACGTCATCGCGGCCAAGGCGGTCTGCTTTGGGGAGGCCCTGCGGCCGGCGTTCCGGGAGTACGGCAAAAAGGTGGTGGAAAACGCCCAGGCCCTGGCCCAGGGGCTGCTGGGCCGGGGGGTCAGGCTGGTCTCCGGCGGCACCGACAACCACCTGCTGCTGGTGGATTTGACCGGCCTGGAGTGCACCGGCAAGGAGCTGGAGCGCCGCCTGGACGAGGTGCGCATCACCGCCAACAAAAACACCATCCCCGGGGAAACGCGCAGCCCCTTTATTACCTCCGGCCTGCGCCTGGGGACCCCCGCTGTGACCACCCGGGGCATGGGGCCGGGGGAGATGGACGTGATCGCCGGATGCATCGCGGACTGCATTTTTGACTTTGAGGGGAAAAAGGACGCCGTCGCCGCCCGCGTAGCGGCGCTGGTGGAGAGCTTCCCCTTATATGAGGCGTAGTCACAAATGGGAACCTCTAAGGAAGCACTGATTAAATACGTCTGCGGCATCTGACAAAATCTTTCGTCATCTGCTCTTGTCATAGTTATTAGAGGTTCCCACAAATAACTGCAGCAAGAGCGTATCATACTGAAATCTGATTCAAACAAGACATTAAAAATGGCTTGTTTGAATAGCCGTCGCAACGGCGTAGATTTCGTATGAGACGTCTTTTGAAGTGTCAACCGCGCTTTTGCGCAGCTCTTAGACGCTTCAAAAGTTCAGATTAAAATGTCTCATTTTAATCTGAAAGAAGTATCAAATGACGGGAAAGTTGATTTCCGGGACTTCCTGAAAAGGAAGGTTGACAATAAAAAAAGAGTTTACTATAATCAGCATACCCTCAAAAGCTTCTGCTTTTTACAGGCGTCCCGTCTTTTCGGCGGGATGTTTTCAATCTGAAAAATTTGAAAGGGAGGACAGCGCTATGGCAAAGCGGCTTTTTACCTCGGAATCTGTCACCGAGGGGCACCCGGATAAGATTTGCGACCAGATTTCCGACGCGGTGCTGGACGACATTTTGACCAAAGACCCCTACGCCCGGGTGGCCTGCGAAACCACTGTGACCACCGGGCTGGTTCACGTGATGGGCGAAATTTCTACCACCTGCTATGTGGACATCCCCCATGTGGCCCGCCAGGTGGTGCGGGAAATCGGCTACGACCGGGCCAAGTTCGGCTTCGACGGGGACACCTGCGCCGTGGTGACCTCCATTGACGAGCAGTCCCCCGACATCGCCATGGGCGTGGATAAATGCCTGGAGGCCAGGGAGGGCAGCCAGAGCGACGGCCTGGACGACGGGGCGGGGGATCAGGGTATGATGTTCGGTTACGCCTGCAGCGAGACGCCGGAGCGGATGCCCATGCCCATCTCCCTGGCCCACCGGCTCGCCCGGCGGCTGGCCCAGGTGCGTAAGCTGGGCCTGGTGGACTACCTGCGCCCGGACGGCAAGACCCAGGTGACGGTGGAGTACGACGGGGAGGGGCGGCCCGCGCGTGTCGACGCGGTGGTGCTGTCCACCCAGCATGGCCCGGAGGCGGAGCTGGAGCAAATCAAGCGGGACATGACCGAGCTGGTCATTCGCGCGGTGATTCCGGAAAATCTGCTGGATGGGGACACCCGCTTTTTCATCAACCCCACCGGCCGCTTCGTGGTGGGCGGCCCCCAGGGGGACTCCGGCCTGACGGGGCGGAAGATTATCGTGGACACCTACGGGGGCAGCGCCCCCCACGGGGGCGGGGCCTTCTCCGGCAAGGATCCCACCAAGGTGGACCGCTCGGCCTGCTACGCCGCCCGCTGGGTGGCCAAAAACATCGTGGCCGCCGGCCTGGCGGAGCGCTGCCAGGTGCAGCTGGCCTACGCCATCGGTGTGGCCCGCCCGGTGTCCGTCCGGGTGGACACCTTCGGTACCGGCGCGGTTCCCGACGGGGAACTGGAGCGGGCCGTGGAGCAGGTGTTCGACCTGCGCCCCGCCGCCATCATCCGGGATTTGGACCTGCGCCGCCCCATCTACCGTCAGACCGCCGCCTACGGCCACTTTGGCCGCCCGGATTTGGATCTGCCCTGGGAGCGTGAGAACCGGGTGGAGCAGCTGAAAGCCCGCCTGTAAAAAGCAAAAAAACTCCGGGACTGCCGTTCAGTCCCGGAGCTTTTGATTTTCCGTGGAATCTCAGGGAGAACGACCCGGCGGGCGGCCGGGCACTGTGAACTTTTGAGAAAAAACCGGGGAAATCCGTGCGCTTTTTGTCAAGAATGCTGTTGACAAACGGCGGGAGAGGTGGTAAAATCAATCCTGTCGAGTGACAAGGTGGTCGCGGGCGGAGTCATGACGTCCGCGGCTTTGAATTTATGAGCGATTGTAAAGCGACAAGGGTGTCGCTATGGAAGTTCCATAGTTTCCCTTGTCGCTTGAACTTTAATAGGCGGCCGCGGACGGCCGCCTGAAGAAAAGGAGAGTATCATACATGAATGACAAGGTAACAGAGCTTTTCGGAACCATGGTCTTCAACGACGAAGTCATGCAAAAGCGCCTTCCCAAGGACACCTACAAGGCCCTGCAGCGCACCATCAAGGAAGGCCTGCCTCTTGAAAGCTCCGTCGCCGCGGTTGTCGCCAACACCATGAAGGATTGGGCAATCGAGAAGGGCGCGACCCATTACACCCACTGGTTCCAGCCCATGACCGGCGTGACCGCCGAGAAGCACGACGGCTTCATCTCTCCCACCGGGAACGGCAAGGTAATCATGGAGTTCTCCGGCAAGGAACTGATCCAGGGCGAGCCGGACGCATCCTCTTTCCCCTCCGGCGGCCTGCGGGCCACCTTCGAGGCCAGGGGCTACACCGCCTGGGACGCCACCTCCTACGCCTTTATCAAAGAGGGCGTGCTGTGTATCCCCACGGTGTTCTGCTCCTACGGCGGCGAGTCCCTGGACCAGAAGACGGCGCTGCTGCGCTCCATGGAGGCCATCAGCAAGCAGGCCGTGCGGGTGCTGCGGCTGTTCGGCAACACCGAGGTGCGCTCCGTCAAAACCACCGTCGGCCCGGAGCAGGAGTACTTTTTGATTGACCGGGACGTGTTTGACAAGCGCAAGGATTTGCTCTATACCGGGCGCACCCTGTTCGGGTCCCGTCCCCCCAAGGGGCAGGAGCTGGACGACCACTATTTCGGCGCCATCAAGCCCAGGGTGCGGGAGTATATGCGGGAGCTGAACCGGGAGCTGTGGACCTTCGGCATCCTGGCCAAGACCGAGCACAACGAGGTGGCCCCCGCCCAGCACGAGCTGGCCCCCATCTTCACCACCACCAACCAGGCGGTGGATCAGAACCAGCTGACCATGGAGCTGATGCAGAAGATTGCCCGCAAGCACCATATGGTCTGCCTGCTCCACGAAAAGCCTTTCGCCGGCGTGAACGGCAGCGGCAAGCACAACAACTGGTCTTTGTCCACCGACACCGGAATCAACCTGCTGGAGCCGGGGGACACCCCGGCGGAGAACGCCCAGTTCCTGCTGTTTCTGTGCGCCGTCATCAAGGCGGTGGATGAGTACCAGGATCTGCTGCGCATCTCCGTGGCCAGCCCCGGAAACGACCACCGCCTGGGCGCCAACGAGGCCCCGCCGGCCATCATCTCCATGTTCCTGGGCGACGAACTCAGCGATATTCTGAAGGCCATTGAAAACGACGAGAAGGTGGATCCCCGTCAGAAGGAGGTCATGCGCATCGGCGTGCACACCCTGCCCCGTTTCTGCAGAGATACCACCGACCGCAACCGTACCTCTCCCTTCGCCTTCACCGGCAACAAGTTCGAGTTCCGTATGCCCGGCTCCGCCGTGTCCATCTCCTGCGCCAACACGGTGCTGAACACCGCCGTGGCCGAGGAGCTCAAACAGTTTGCCGACGATCTGGAGGGCGCTGGAGACTTTGAGGACGCCATCCACAAGCTGATTCAGCGGGTCATCACCGAGCATAAGCGCATCATCTTCAACGGCGACGGGTACGACGAGTCCTGGATCCGGGAGGCCGAGAAGCGCGGGCTGATGAACCTGCGCACCACACCCGACGCTGTGGCCCACCTGATGGACGAGAAGAACGTCAAGCTGTTCGAGGAGCACAAGGTATTCAGCCCCACCGAGCTGAAGGCCCGTTACGATGTGCGCCTGGAGAACTACAGCAAGGTGCTGAACATCGAGGCCCTGACCATGCTGGATATGGCGAACAAGGACATTCTGCCCGCCATGAGCGCTTACAGCCGCCAGCTGGCTGAAGCCTGCCAGCAGAAGAGCGCCGTGTCCGGCGACATCGACTGCGTGTACGAAAAGGAGATTCTGCGCAAGCTCAGCGCTATGATCACCGCCATGTATAAGGCGTCCAAGAAGCTGGAGGAGGATCTGCTCAACTCCAAGTCCATCGAGGACTTGGCCGAGCTGGCCGCCTATTTCCGAGACGTTATTGTCCCCGATATGACCGCCCTGCGCGTCCCTGCGGACGAGATGGAGACTCTGGTCTCCGCCCAGGCGTGGCCGTATCCCTCCTACGGCGAAATCCTGTTCAGCGTACAGTAACGCTGCGGGAAACCGATAGAAGGAGAGGACAAATCGAATGGCGTCAAAAGAGTGTGTCATCGTTCTGGATTTCGGCGGCCAGTATAACCAGCTAATCGCCCGGCGGGTGCGGGAGTGCAATGTGTACTGCGAGGTGCTGCCCTGCCGTACCCCTGTGTCCGAGCTGAAAAAGCGCGCGCCCATCGGCTTTATTTTCACCGGCGGGCCCAACAGCGTCTACCAGCCGGACGCCCCCCTGGCCGACCCGGAGATTTACCAGCTGGGCGTACCTATCCTGGGCATCTGCTACGGCTGCCAGCTCATCGCCCACCAGCTGGGGGGCCAGGTGACGGAGGCTGAGGAGGACAGCGCCAGGGAGTACGGCAAGACGGAAACCTGGTTCGACCCCAACTGCCCGCTGTTCCAGGGGCTGCCCCAGCAGGGCATTACCTGGATGAGCCACGGGGACTATATGGCCCGTGTGCCGGAGGGCTTTGCCCTGACGGCCCACAGCGCCCAGTGCCCCAACGTGGCCATCGCCCATGAGGGGCGGCGGTTTTACGGCGTACAGTTTCACCCGGAGGTCAACCATACCGAGCATGGGTTAGACATGATCCGGAACTTTCTGTACAACGTCTGCGGGGCCAGGGGCGATTGGACGATGCGCGACTTTTGCCGCGAGACCATCGCGCAGTTAAGGGAAACCATCGGGGAGCGGGGCCGGGTGCTTCTGGCCCTGTCCGGCGGAGTGGACTCCTCCGTGCTGGCTGCCCTGCTGGCCGAGGCCATCGGCAGCAGGCTGACCTGCGTGTTTGTGGATCACGGCCTGATGCGGGAAAACGAGGGCGACGAGATTCAGGCCGCCTTCGCCAAGTGGGACATCCAGTTTGTCCGCGTCAACGCCCAGGAGCGGTTTTTGAGCAAGCTCTCCGGCGTGACCGACCCCCAGGAGAAGCGCCGCATCATCGGCGCGGAGTTCGGCTATGTCTTTTGCGACGAGGCCGACCGGTTCCAGATTACGGGGCAGGACTTTCTGGCCCAGGGAACCATTTACCCGGACGTCATCGAGTCCGGGGCGGGGGACGCTTCGACCATCAAGAGCCACCACAACAGGCTGCTGCCGCCGGAGACCATAGCCCGCTTCAAGGGTGTGCTGGAGCCGCTGAGCCTGCTGTTTAAGGACGAGGTGCGCGCACTTGGCCGTCAGCTGGGGCTGCCCGGCTATCAGGTGGACCGCCAGCCCTTCCCAGGGCCGGGCCTGGCCATAAGGATCCTGGGCGACGTGACAAAGGAAAAGGCCGACACCCTGCGCCGGGCCGACCTGATTATGCGCCAGGAGCTGGCTTTGGCCGGCGAGGACAAAAACCTGAGCCAGTACTTCTGCGTACTGACCAACTGCCGCTCCGTGGGCGTGATGGGGGACAGCCGCACCTACGACTACACCCTGGCCCTCCGGGCTGTGACGACATTCGATTTTATGACCGCTGACTGGGCAAGGATACCCTATGATATTTTAAACAAAATCTCAGGGCGAATTGTCAACGAGGTGAAGGGAATCAACCGGGTCGTGTACGACATCACCTCCAAGCCACCGGCTACGGTGGAGTGGGAGTGACCGGAATTCCCACAAGCAAAGCCTGAATTTTGCAATTCGTCCTGTATCGGATGAAAGGACGATGAGCTTCAATGGAAGCATTTAGTATTTGGTTTTTGATCGGCGCTGCGCTGGTGTTCTGGATGCAGGCCGGATTCGCAATGGTGGAAACCGGCTTCACCAGAGCCAAGAACGCCGGAAACATTTTGATGAAGAACCTGATGGACTTCTGCATCGGCACGGTGATGTTTATCGTTATCGGCTTCAGCCTGCTGCTGGGGGAGGACATGATTGGCCTGATCGGCAAGCCTGGGTTCGACATCTTTACCGATTACGCCAACTTCGACTGGTCCAACTTCGTCTTCAACCTGGTCTTCTGCGCCACCACCTCCACCATCGTATCCGGCGCCATGGCGGAGCGGACCAAGTTCAAGTCCTACTGCATCTATTCCGCCGTCATCTCCGCGCTGATTTACCCCATCGAGGCCCACTGGACCTGGGGCGGTGGCTGGCTGGCCAATCTGGGCTTCCACGATTTTGCCGGGTCCGCCTGCATCCACATGGTGGGCGGCATCTGCGCCCTGATCGGCGCGGCTATGGTCGGGCCCAGGATTGGTAAGTTCTCCAAGGGCAAGAGCGGCAAGATCGAAAAGGTCAACGCCTTCCCCGGCCACAACCTGCCCATTGGCTGCCTTGGTGTGTTTATCCTGTGGCTGGGCTGGTACGGGTTCAACGGCGCTGCCGCCACTACCGTGGAGCAGTTGGCCTCCATCTTCGTCACCACCACCATCGCCCCCGCTGTGGCTACAGTCGTGTGTATGCTCTTTACCTGGATTAAGTTTGGCAAGCCCGATGTGTCCATGTGCCTGAACGCCGCCCTGGCCGGCCTGGTGGCCATCACCGCCCCCTGCGATGTGACCGACGCCTTGGGCTCCATTATCATCGGCGCTGTGTCCGGTTTCCTGGTGGTCTTTGGCGTGTGGCTGCTGGATCACAAGCTGCATATTGACGACCCTGTGGGCGCTGTGGCCGTTCACGGTCTGAACGGTATCTGGGGCACCCTGGCTGTGGGTCTGTTTGCCAGCCCCACCTCTCCCACGATTCACGATGGCCTGGCCGATGTGGGCCTGGGCCTGTTCTACGGCGGCGGCTTCAAGCAGCTGGGCATTCAGGCTCTGGGCGTTGTCTCCGTGGGCGCTTATACCGCTGTGTTTATCTTCCTTACCTTCCTCATCATTAAGGCCTGCTGCGGCCTGCGGGTCAGCGAGGAGGAGGAGATTGTGGGTCTGGACGCCACGGAGCACGGGCTGCCCTCCGCTTACGCCGGCTTCAGCCTGATGGATGTATCCAACACCATGATCATGGATGTCAACGAGAACACCGACCTGGGCGAGTCCGATTACGATGCCGCCAGCGCCGCTCAGAGGGATGCCGCCGTTCAGGTCATCGAGACCCCGTCCTACACACCCAGCGGCATTTACCGCGTGGACATCATCGCAAAGCAGTCCCGGTATGAAGACCTGCGGCGGGCCATGAACGATTTGGGCGTCTCCGGTATGACGGTCACTCAGGTTATGGGCTGCGGTGTGCAGAAGGGCGGCGGCGTCAAGTACCGCGGCGTGGAGCTGGACTCCACCCTGCTGCCCAAGGTCAAGGTGGAGGTTGTGGTGTGCAAGATTCCTGTCGCAGACGTTGTGGCGGCGGCCAAGAAGGCCCTGTACACCGGCCACATCGGCGACGGCAAGATTTTCGTCTACAACGTGGAGCAGGTGGTCAAGATTCGCACCGGCGAAACCGGCCTGAAAGCTCTCCAGGACGTGGAGTAAATCCAAACCCTGCCGCTCGGCAGCGGCATGGGAACCATCTTTTTCAGCACGGGGCCACAGCGGGCAGACCGCCCGCTGTGGCCCCAAAAGAGCCAGGCGGCGCTGCGCCCAGGCTTCCAATCCAGACAGAATGAGGAATCGTTTATGTGTTCAATTATGGGATATTGCGGCGGCGCGCTGACCTATTCAGAATTTGTGAGTGGCCTGAAGCAGACCGCCTCCCGCGGGCCGGATCAGGCCAGGGTGATTACGGTAAACAACGCCATGCTGGGCTTCCAGCGCCTGTCCATCATGGGCCTGACCGAGGCGGGGATGCAGCCCTTCAAGCGGGGTTCCCGCTATGTGGTGTGCAACGGGGAACTGTACGGCTTCCGGGCCATGAAGCGGCAGCTGGAGGACAGGGGCTACCACTTTGAAAGCGGTTCCGACTGCGAGCTGCTGCTGCCCTTGTACCAGGAGTACGGGACGGATATGTTTCAAATGCTGGACGCCGAGTTCGCCATGGTACTCTACGATGCCGAAACCGGCCAGCTTGTCGCCGCCCGGGATCCCATCGGCATCCGTCCGCTGTACTATGGGTATATCAAAGGAAAAGAAATTATCTTCGCCAGCGAGGCGAAAAACCTGGTGGATCTGTGCGAAACAGTGCTGCCCTTCCCGCCGGGCCACTACTACAAGGACGGCCAGTGGGTCTGCTACCGGGACGTCAGCCGGGTGGAACAGGTCTGCCACGACGATCTGGAGACCGCCTGTGCCAACATAAGGGAAAAGCTGGTGGCCGGCATCGAAAAGCGGCTGGACGCCGACGCCCCGGTGGGCTTCCTGCTCTCCGGGGGGCTGGATTCCTCCCTGGTGTGCGCCGTGGCCGCCCGGCTGTCCGAAAAGCCCATCCAGACCTTCGCCATCGGCATGGACACCGACGCCATCGACCTGAAATACGCCCGGCAGGTGGCCGATTACCTCCACGCCGAGCACACAGAGGTCATCATCACCAGAGAGGACGTGCTGGAGGCCCTGCCCCAGGTGGTGGCCCTGCTGGGCACCTACGACATCACCACCATCCGCGCCTCCATCGGGATGTACCTGGTGTGCAAGTACATTCACGAGCACACCCCTCTGCGGGTGTTGCTGACCGGTGAAATATCCGACGAGCTGTTCGGGTATAAATACACCGACTTCGCCCCCTCTCCCGCCGCCTTCCAGCAGGAGGCGGAAAAGCGGCTGCGGGAGCTGCATATGTACGACGTCCTCCGGGCCGACCGGTGCATCTCGGTCAACTCCCTGGAGGCCAGGGTGCCCTTCGGGGACCTGGACTTTGTGCAGTACGTCATGTCCCTGGATCCCGCTTTGAAGGTCAACACCTACGGCAAAGGGAAATACCTGCTGCGCCACGCCTTTGAGGGAGACTGGCTGCCCCAGGACATTCTCATGCGGGAAAAGGCCGCTTTCAGCGACGCCGTGGGCCATTCCATGGTGGACGATTTGAAGGAGTACGCGCAGGAGCGATATACCGACGAGGAATTCCAGAGCAAAGCCGCCGCGTACACCTTCGCCACCCCATTTACCAAAGAATCTCTGCTTTACCGGGAACTGTTTGAGGAATACTATCCCGGCCAGGCTGCAATGGTTGCGGGCTTCTGGATGCCTAACCGGGAGTGGGAGGGCTGCGACGTGGACGACCCCTCCGCGCGGGTGCTGTCCAACTACGGAAGCAGCGGCCAATAAATCGCGATTGCAAAGGAGCAGTTTGACATGAGCCAGATGAAAGAGCACCCGGGGCTTGTCTGCCCCGACGACCATGACGCCTGCGGCATCGGCGCGGTCATCAGCATCGACGGCGTCCCCAGCCACAGCATTGTCAGCGACGCGCTGACCATCGTGGAAAAGCTGGAGCACCGGGCCGGAAAGGACGCCACGGGAGAAGTGGGGGACGGCGTGGGCATCATGCTGCAAATTTCCCACCGTTTCTTCTCCAAAGAGGGGGCCAGGCTGGGCCTGGACTTGGGTCAGGCCAGGGATTACGGCGTGGGGATGTTCTTCTTCCCGACAGACGGCCTGCCCCGCCGCCAGGCGCAGAAGATGTTTGAGGTTATCTGCGCCAAGGAGGGTGTGGAGTTTCTGGGCTGGCGGGATGTGCCCATCGACCAGGCGGTGCTGAGCGAAAAAGCCCGCGCCTCCACCCCCTATATCAGCCAGTGCTTCGTCCGCCGCCCCGCCGCCCTGGCCAGGGGGCTGGAATTCGACCGCAAGCTGTATATCATCCGCCGGGAGTTCGAGCAGGGCAACGACAACACCTATGTGGTCTCCTTCTCCTCCCGCACCATCGTGTATAAGGG
>JAJPXI010000131.1 GCA_021205585.1 Oscillospiraceae bacterium | reverse complement strand
GGCCAAAAAAAAAGCACCACCGGGCATTGCGCCCGGCGGTGCTCCTACTAAAATGTGTTAAAGTGTCGGTTTTTGTTGACAATATTTTTTATCCGTGTTATAATGTGTATTGCGCTAGTTGTTGATTTTCTCCAATGCTATAGTTAAAGGAATAATAGTGACAATGGAAGATATAATAAGAAATTACAAAGGGGTAAATCTCACCAACGCAAAACGAGAGTTGAGAAATCCCAAGTTCGGGAAAGGCAGAGACGAGGACGGAAACCCGATTGTAGATTGGTCGCAGTTACAAAATGCTGACAAAGATGGCTTTGATATAACCAACGAAGAAGATAATGGGAATTATATTATAAAAGACTATGACCTACCAAGCGGGACAAAAATAATCAGGTATGGAGAGGAGTACGGCAGGTACACTGCGCCTAAAGGTACAGATTATAACAATTTGTCGCTACCATATGTCAAAGAAACGGTTCCGTATTATGAATACGAGGTAGTTGAAGGCTTACGAGTACAAGTAAAGTGCGTCGTTGATAGGGGTAGGGTTGCGCCCGGATTTGACAGTCCCGGCGGAGCAGTGCAATTTCGCCACCACATTTCTATATATAAGTCTGTGAAGGCTGGAATATTAAAAAGAACATACCCCTAGTATGTGCGCATCCTGTGTGCAGACGCGGCTCTTGCTACCTTGGAGTATAACGGAAAGGATTGAATATATTATGATTAGAGGGGTTAAAAGTAGAGGCGGGGTTCGTGTTAATGTGAGTAAAACAAATGATCTGGATATACTGGAAAAGGCTTTTCTAGGTGCTAAAATACGAAAAGAACTGATTTCTGTAGGTGGTTATAAAGAAGAGTCTTTCTGCGTAGAAAAAAGAGGTTCTAACTGGGTTGGATACTGGGGGGAAAGAGGGGTGGAACACGATGCCAAAAAATTTAAGTCGCCAGTAGCGGCTTGCCACTACTTAATTTCCATGATGTCAGGAAGTAGCGAAGAAAGGGCGTCCATCACGAAGCGATTTAATATCGCACTCAGAGCGAGCAAAGCGGAAAGAGCGTAGGAGGCGTCGGCGTGTATACGAAAGAGAGTGTTATCAGTGCGTACCGATCTATTGGAAGTATTAGAGGAACCGCCAGACATACCGGTGTCAATGAGCAAACTGTTAGACGTATTGTTATAGAGTCGGGAGATTATGTGTCTGAGCAATCTATCGAAATCAACCGCCGCGTAGCGGCTGGTGAGAGCGTAGAAGATATCGCCGAAGCACTTGGTATGCGACCGAAGACCGTGCTTTGTTACTTGCCGTACAAAAAGGGATTGTATGTAGTCGGAGAGAAATCGCCCAACGCAAAACGAATCGCGGAATGTAGATTGAGAAAGAGCCAAAACAACTAATGATTACTGGGCACCCGTATGGGTGCCCTTTTTATATACCCGTTGGTAAGCACATTTTTCATTTTAATTTTCTGGCAATATGAAACGGCGCAGTCGTCACAAAGGATAACTACACCGTTTATGGATAGCTTGTCCAATTTTCTGAACAGGTTGTTCTTACAAGGTTGCAGCATGAAAAACCTCGTGCTAAAATTTTTCGTTGAGATTTCAGTGTTTCTAAAATTTTGTTGTCTTTACGATGTCGCAGCGTCCGCCGCCATGTCCTCGGTCAAGTCCGCGATTACGTCCCCCTTGACCGCCATGGACGCGGCGCTCCAGGGAAACCCGGAGGCGGCGGTGGGGTAAACGCCGGTGGTGCGGTCCACAAAATAGGTGTCAAAGCCCGCCGTCTTAATCTGCTCCTCGGTCAGGTTCCTGGTCAGCTGGTGGACGATGGCCCCGATCATCTCCAAGTGGCCCAGCTCCTCCGTGCCGATGTCGGTCAGGACGGCTTTCAACTCCGGGTAGGGCATGGCGTAGCGCTGGCTCAGATAGCGCAGGGAGGCCCCCAACTCTCCGTCCGGGCCGCCGTACTGGGAGATGATGACCGAGGCCAGGCGGGGGCTGCTGGTTTTAATCTTCACCGGGTATTGCAGCTTTTTTTCGTAGATGAACATCACTCGGCCTCCTTATCCGTCTCGTTCCACGGCCAGGGGCCTCTGTTCCAGGTGTAGCGGCTCCTGGCCGCGGCGGCGTTGGCGGTCAGCGGGCCGAAGCGGGACTGGTAGCGCTGGCGGCACTCCTGCTCCAGCGCGGCGTACTGCTGGAACAGGGCGAAGGCCTCCTGGTCGTCCGGGTGGGTGTCCAGGTATAAAACCAGCTCCTGCAAAACAAATTCCAGCGTCTGCAACTCGGTCAGGGGGCCCTTGACCACGTCGGCGGCCTTCGGCTTGGCCTGGAAGGGAAGGTTCAGGCCGGGGAACAGGGTGCCCTGGTTCAGAGCCTCGTTCTTGGAATATTTTTGACTGCCCTCCTGCTGGAACGGCACATAGGGCACGGCCAGCGGCGCGCAGGACGGCATGGTTCCGCTGCCGTCCGGGCAGGTGGCGCGGCTGTTCTCCTGATTCAAACTGTGTTCTCCTCCTTTGTCGTAAAATGGAAGTATGAGAGGTATCCTCTCGGTTCCATTGTATGCGGCGGGGGCGGATTGTGTCCGCTTCTTCGGTCATATCGGCCCGTGCCCTTTCATACTGTAAAAAGAAAGGGGGGAGGCGGATGCGCAGGCGGCGGAACATCACCACACTGGCCCTG
>JAJPXI010000241.1 GCA_021205585.1 Oscillospiraceae bacterium | reverse complement strand
ACCTGGGGGTGGGGGCGGTGTTCCCCTCGCCCACGAAGCCGGACGCCGTCCGGGTGTCCATCGAACAACTGCGGGCCGTCTGCGCCTCGGTGTCCATCCCCGCCGTAGCCATCGGGGGGATTTCTCAGGAAAACATCCAGCAGTTAAAGGGCAGCGGCGCGGCGGGGGTGGCGGTCATTTCCGCCCTGTTTGCCGCCGCCGACATCCGCACCGCCGCCCAGGAGCTGCGGCGCGGGGCTGAGGAGATGGTATCATGCGCATGAAAGCGGCGCTGTCCATCGCGGGCAGCGACTCCAGCGGCGGGGCGGGTATCCAGGCGGATTTGAAAACCATGACCCTCCATGGGGTATACGCCATGAGCGCCGTGACCGCCCTGACCGCCCAGAACACCGCCGGGGTGCGGGCGGTGGCGGAGGTGACGCCGGAGTTTCTGCGCCAGCAGTTGGACGCGGTGTTTGAGGACATCCCACCCGACGCAGTGAAAATCGGCATGGTGCCCTCCGCCGGACTGATTCAGGCCGCCGCCGAGCGGCTCCGGTTTTACGGGGCGGAGCGCGTCGTAGTGGATCCTGTGATGGTATCCACCAGCGGGGCCCGGCTGATGGACCCGGAGGCGGTGGAGACGCTGAAGCGCCGCCTGTTTCCCCTGGCCCGGCTCATTACCCCCAACCTCCCGGAGGCGGAGGTTCTGGCCGGTATGCCCATCCGCAGCCGGGAGGACATGGCCGCCGCCGCCCGGCGCGTGGGCGAGGAGTGGGGCTGCGCCGTGCTGTGCAAGGGAGGCCACAGCGGCGGCGGCGCGGACGACGTGCTCTACGACGGCGGGACGCTCCGCTGGTTCCACGCAGATCGCGTCCCCACCGGCAACACCCACGGCACCGGCTGCACCCTGTCCAGCGCCATTGCCGCCAATCTGGCCAGGGGCCTGTCCCTGGAGCGGGCGGTAGGCCGGGCCAAGGAGTATTTGTCCGGGTCCCTGCGGGCCGGGCTGAACCTGGGGGCGGGGAGCGGCCCCCTGCACCACGCATTTGAATTTTATACAATCGAAGGAGAGCGCATCATATGAGCTATACCACACAGATGGACGCCGCCCGCCGGGGCGTCGTCACCCCGCAGATGGAAATCGTGGCGAAGAAGGAGCGCATGGAGGTAGAGCGGCTCCTGCCCCTGATGGCCCAGGGAAAGGTGGTCATCCCGGCCAATAAAAACCATAAATGCCTGAACCCGGAGGGGGTCGGCTCCATGCTCCGCACCAAGATCAACGTCAATTTGGGAGTGTCACGGGACTGCAAAGACTACGACGTGGAGATGGAAAAGGTGCTCTCCGCCGTCAACCTGGGGGCGGAGGCCATCATGGACCTGTCCAGCCACGGGGACACCGGCCCTTTCCGCCGCCGCCTGACCGCCCAGTGCCCCGCCATGGTCGGCACCGTGCCGGTCTACGACAGCGTAATCCACTACCAAAGGGACCTGGACACCCTCTCCGCCCAGGACTTTCTGGACGTGGTGCGTCTGCACGCCCAGGAGGGGGTGGACTTCGTCACCATCCACTGCGGCATCACCCGAAAGACCCTTCAGCAGATTCGCGCCCAGGGGCGGAAGATGAATATCGTCTCCCGGGGCGGCTCGCTGCTGTTTGCCTGGATGTGCATGACGGGGGAGGAGAACCCCTTTTACGAATACTATGACCAGCTTCTTGAAATCTGCCGGGAGTACGACGTGACCATCTCCCTGGGGGACGCCTGCCGCCCCGGCTGCCTGGCCGATGCCACCGACGTGTGCCAGATGGAGGAGCTGGTGCGCCTGGGGGAGCTGACAAGGCGGGCCTGGGAGAAGGACGTGCAGGTGATGGTGGAGGGGCCGGGGCATATGCCCATGGACCAGATTGCCGCCAACATGAAGGTACAGCAGAGCATCTGCATGGGCGCGCCTTTTTACGTCCTGGGCCCCCTGGTCACTGACATCGCCCCCGGCTACGACCACATCACCGCCGCCATCGGCGGGGCTGTCGCCGCCATGCACGGCGCGGCCTTTTTATGCTACGTCACCCCGGCGGAGCATCTGGCCCTGCCCAATCTGGAGGACGTGAAGCAGGGCATCATCGCCAGCAAAATCGCCGCCCACGCCGCCGACATCGCCAAGGGCATCCCCGGCGCGCGGGAGATGGACGACCGCATGGCCCAGGCCCGCCGGGCCCTGGACTGGCAGGCCCAGTGGGAGTGCGCCCTGGACCCGGACGCGGCCAAGGCTATCCGCGCCAGCCGTGCCCCCGAGGACGAGGACACCTGCTCCATGTGCGGCAAATTCTGCGCCGTGCGCAGCATGAACAAGGCCCTGAACGGGGAGCGCGTCGACATATTATGAGGAAGCGTCTTATGCGCCTTCCGCTGAGGCGACGTTTGCCTCTCCCTCCGGGCAGACACATCTTTTCTGTTTCTTCGCGCATAAAACGCCCCGGCGGGGCAAATTGCTGCGCCGGGCGGCAGCCGTCATTTGTTTATCAGGTTTCTTTCAAGATGTTGGGACAGTGTAGCATTTCCGTGCAGCTTTACCAACCATATTTCTTCTGCGCTGTTTATTTTTTGTAAAAAAGACGAAAACGGACGGAATGCAGCGTGGGGCATTCCGTCCGTTTTTTAAGGAAGGACTGATTCAATCGGCAAGAGCGGATGGCGAGAAATTTTGCGA